>NZ_WPCD01000220.1:0-5895 GCF_009741955.1 Halogeometricum sp. CBA1124
CGCGACCGACCATGGAACAGGGTGCATGGCCCAACTGAATCGCCGGCGAGACGCCTCCGCGCTCCGCGTTCGGGGGAGAACCCGCCCGTCGGCATCGTCGTCAACGCGTGCGCGACGGCGTTGTAGAGGTCCATGTTCGGTGCGAAGCCGGCGAGGTGGAGGCCGTAGTAGACGACCATCGCCGCCACGGTGAACCCGATGTAGATGCGCCAGAGCGCGCTGGCCGTGTCACGAATCCGCGGTGTCAACTTCTCTATCGACAGTCCGGGTGCCTCCTCGTCGATGACCTGAGCGCCGCCGACGGAGAGTTCGGGCAGGATGGCGACCATCAGGACGATGATGCCCATCCCCCCCGAGCCACTGGGTGACCTGCCGCCACATGAGTATCGACCGCGTGTGCCGGTCGAACGATATCTCGCCGAGCACGGTCGACCCCGTCGTCGTGAACCCGCTCATGCTCTCGAACAGCGCGTTCACCGGGTGTGCGACGGTCCCCTGCCCGGCGACGAGGTAGGGAATCGTCCCCAGCAGGGGGACCACGAACCACGTCATGCTCACGAGGAGGAACGCCTCCCTGTGGCCGAGGTCCGGCGTCGTCCGGAGTCGTTCGAGTCCCACTCCGGCGGTCACCATCACGACCATGGCGACGACGAAGGGGAGCGGGCTCTCGCCGTAGAAGAGGGCGACGCCCAGCGGGAGGGTGAGCGGAATCGACATGTACTTGAGAACGGAACCGAGAAAGCCCACGCTCGTTCGGTAGTCCACGTAGGCGTCGATAGTTGCGTTCATCAGACTCTGAAGGGAACCAAGAGCAGCAGTCATTTCACTCTGTAGGTATCGGTCGGGTGGCGACGTGGGGTGGTAACGCACGACAGTTCCCCTCCCGGTCCGAGAGAGGATTTATACGACGGTGTGGTGACATACCACACGACCCTCCGGCCGGCGGCGGTCGAAGCGGACGCGAGGCCACCTGTGAGTCACTCTGGTGAGCGAGAACCGACGGTCAGCCTCGGCCTGTTAGACGCGACGATGGTCGGCATCGGGGCGATGATCGGTGCGGGTATCTTCGTCCTGACTGGACTGGCGACGGACATCGCCGGCCCCGCGGCCATCGTCGCGTTCGCGCTCAACGGCGGCGTGACGACGTTCACGGCGCTGTCGTACGCCGAGTTGGCCGCGGCAATTCCGCGCAACGGCGGCGGCTACGCCTACGTCCGCGAGGTGTTCTCCGCGCCCGTCTCGTTCGTGATGGGGTGGACGCGGTGGTTCACGTACATGATAGCGGGGTCGCTGTACGCACTCGGGTTCGCCTCGAACTTCGTGGAGTTCGGCCACATCTACGGCGTCTCACTGCCCGGTCCGCCGGTGGCGTACGCGCTCGCCGCCGTCGTCGTCCTCGTCGCCCTGAACGCCCTCTCGACGGAGGCGTCGGGCCGCGGCGAGACGGTCATCACGCTCGTGAAGATAGCCATCCTCGGCGTGTTCGTCGCCTTCGGGCTGACCGCCGCGCGCGTCGGGGAGTTCGACCCGCTGTTCTCCGAGGGCGCCCTGTCCGTCCTCCCGGCGATGGGGCTGACGTTCATCGCGTTTCAGGGCTACGACCTCATCGCGACGGTGACCGAGGAGGTGGAGAACCCCCAGCGAAACATCCCGCGGGCCATCCTGTTGTCGGTGCTCGTCACCGTCGTCGTCTACCTGCTGGTCGTCTTCGTCGCCATCGGCACGCTGGGCGCGGACGGCCTCGCGGGTGCCGGGGAGACGGCCATCGCGCAGGCCGCCGAGGGGTTCATGCCCGTCTTCCCGCTGGTCGGGACGGGCGCGGCGCTCATCGCCTTCGGCGCGGTGTTCTCGACCATCTCGGCGCTGAACGCCGTCGTCATCGGCTCCTCCCGGGTCGCGTTCGCGATGGGGCGCGAGCGACAGTTGCCCGCGGCGCTCGGGCGGTTCCACCACCGGTACGGGACGCCGCTGGTCGCCATCCTCGCCTCCGCGGTGGTGATGCTCGTCGCCGTCGTCGTCGTCCCCATCCGCGTCGTCGGCAACCTCGCCAGCCTGTTCTCGCTTCTGGGCTTCGTCGTCGTCAACTACGCGCTCATCCGCCTCCGGCGGCGACAGCCGGATCTGCAGCGACCGTTCGAGGTACCGTTCTACCCGGCGACGCCCGTCCTCGGCATCGTCTGTAACCTGCTGCTCGGCCTGTTCATCGACCCGTTCACGTGGATGCTGGCGGTCGGGTGGCTCCTGTTCGGCGGGGGCGTCTACCTCCTGCTCTCGCGCCGGCGCGGCCGCGAGGGCGTGACCGAGGGGCCGACGATTCGAGAGCCGGAACCCATCGCCTCGGGCGAGGAGGGCGACGACTGATCCCGGGCCCGACGGGCGGACGAGACCGCACACGCGAGGAACCCACACGAAGGAGACACGAACACATGACCGACACAACAGCACCGATGCGCGTCGTCGTCGTCGGCGGCGGGGAGATGGGCCTGCGGACGGCCGAACTCCTCGCGACCGGGGGCACGACGTCGTCGTCGTCGAAGTCGACCCGGACCGTTGCGAAACACTCGCCGGAGCCTACGTCGCCACCGTCATCGAAGGCGACGGGTCACGTCCGCAGACGCTCAGGCAGGCGCAACCGGAGCGCAGCGACGTGATCGCCGCGCTCACGGGCGAGGAGACGACCAACTTCGCCGTCTGCATGGCCGCCCAGCGGATGGCCTCGGTGCGGACGGTGATGCGCGTCAGCGAGACGCCGGACGAACTGTACGAGGAGTACGTCGACGGCCTCGTGTTCCCCGAGCGACTGGGGGCCCGCGCCGCGACGAACGAGATAGTCACCGAGGGCGTCCGGACCATCGAGGACATCGGCGACAACGTCGAGATCGTCGAAGTCGAGGTGGCCGAGGCGGCACCCGTGGCGAACAGACGCCTCGACGAGGTTCGCCTGCCGCGCGGGAGCCTCATCGTCGTCGACTATCAGGGGAACCGCCTCGGCGGGCCCGACACCGTCCTCGAACCGGGTCACCGCTACGTCGTCGCCGTCGAGTCGGACGTTGCGGACGAGGTGATGAACCTCTTCAGAGGATGAGACCGGGGCTACCGGGACCGGGCGTACCCCGCCACCGCGGCGAGGGCGGCGAGGGCGGCGACGAGGCCGAATCCGGGCGTCGACGCGCCGGTTCCGTCTCCGGTCGCCGAAGCGTCGGCCGTCGACGACCCGTCGCCGGTGAGCGTCTCGCCGGGCGCCAGCACCACGCCCTCGGACTCGGCCACCGTCTCGCCGTCGCGGACGACGGTCACCGCGAACGTGTCACCGCTCGCCTGTTCGGAGAAGTCGAACGGGGCGGCGAACGACCCGTTCTCGGCGACGGTCACCGTCTGCGTCTTGAGGAACTGCGGTTGGGTGTCGCCCGCGGACTGGATGCGGAGCGTCAGGTTCGACCCCGCGTCGAGGTCCGACGTGCCGGTTATCGTCGCGTCCTCGGCCGCATGGACGACGACGCGTCCGTCCTGCGTCGCCAACTCGACAGACGACTCTTGGGCGACGACGACGCCCGTCGCGCCCGCGACGAGGCCGACGACGAGGAGGACTGTGACGAGACCACTCGTGGGAGGGAGAGACCAATCGGGCATTGCGTTCGAATCGAGTCGCGGCACCGTAGAAGACCCACCGAATGCTCAAACGGCGCTTTGAACGGACGCCGGCGGCCGCGCGAGCCCCGCGGTCGGCGAACACTTTTTTCTAACTGAGGTGCGTCGAACAAAACATGAAGACATCCACCATCGTGATACTCGTCGGCGTCGTGTTCCTGTTCATCCCGATTCCGCCCATCGCCACCATCATCGGCATCCTGACCATCCTCGCCGGCGTCGCGTTCCGGGCGCTGGGCGGCAGTTAGAACCGCGCTTCGGGCGTCGGTTCGCTCCCACCGTTTCGTCGCTCCCTGATGGTCGCTCGAAACGTTGGACCAAAAACTGCTCAGTTCTCGACGGCCGACGCCGCCCGAATCATCGTGTTCCCACCTTTTCGTCGCTCCCTGACGGTCGCTCGAAAAGCTGGACCAAAAAACTGCTCAGTTCTCGACGGCCGACGCCGCCCGAATCATCGTCTCTTCACCGAACTTCGGTCCGATTAACTGGAGGCCGACCGGAAGGCCCTCCGCCTCGCCCGCGGGGACGGAGATGGCGGGGAGGTTCGCGAGGTTCACGGGGACGGTGTTGGCGTCCATCAGGTACAGTTGCAGGGGGTCCGAGAGGCTCTCGCCGAGTTTCGGCGGGAGGACGGGCATCGTCGGCGTGGCGAGGACGTCCGCCTCGGCGAACGCCTCGTCGAAGTCCTGCTTTATCCACGCCCGGGCGTCTTGGGCCTTCTTGTAGTACTTGTCGTGGTAGCCCGCCGAGAGGGCGTACGTGCCGAGGAGGATGCGGCGCTTGACCTCCGCGCCGAACCCCTCCTCGCGGGTGTCGGCGTACACGTCGTTCCAGTTGCCCTCCTTGCCCGTCGAGAGGCCGTAGCGCACGCCGTCGTAGCGCGCGAGGTTCGAGGAGGCCTCGGACGTGGCGATGACGTAGTACGCCTGCACCGCGTGTTCGAGGGAGTCGAGGCTGACCTCGACCACGTCCGCGCCCTGCGCTTCGAGGTCCGCGACGGCCGCCCTGAACGTCTCGACGACGCGTTCGTCCGCGCCCTCGAGGAGGTCCGTGATGACGCCGACGGTCAGACCGTCGACATCGCCGTCCGCGGCGGCCGCGTAGTCAGCGCCGTCTGCCGGGTGGCCGTCCGTCTCCGCGGATTGGTCGAACCGCGTCGTCGCGTCGCGTTCGTCCGCGCCCGAGATGACGTCCAGGAGGGCGGCGGCGTCCTCGACGGTGGACCCGATGGGGCCGACCTGTTCGAGGGAGTTCGCGTAGGCGACGAGTCCGTACCGAGAGACGAGTCCGTAGGTGGGCTTGATGCCGACGACGCCGCAGAAGGCGGCCGGGTTGCGCACCGACCCGCCGGTGTCCGTGCCGAGTGCGAGGTCCGCCTCGCCCGCGGCGACGGCGGCGGCCGACCCGCCCGAGGACCCCCCGGGCACGCGTTCGGTGTCAACGGGGTTCTCCGTCGGGCCGAACGCCGAGGTTTCGGTCGTCCCGCCCATCCCGAACTCGTCCATGTTCGTCTTGCCGACGATGGTCGCACCGGCGGCCTCAGGCGTTCGACCACCGTGGCGTCGTACGGCGGGACGTACGATTCGAGCATCGCGGACCCGCACGTCGTGCGGACGCCGTCGGTGCTGATGTTGTCCTTGACGGCGACGGTCCGCCCGGCGAGTGGGCCGTCGTCGTCGCCGTCGATGGTCTCCTCGGTGATGAAGATGTTCGCGCCCATCTACGACACCCGCGGCCCCTTGAAGAAGCCGTCTTCGGACTCGGGGGCGTTCCCCAGTGCCTCCTCCTGGTCGAGACAGTCCTCCACCTCGTCGGTTCGCATCACGTTCACGAGGTCGGGTTCCGACTCGACCTCGGGCACCTCGTCGAGGGCGTCGAAGTAGTCGAGGATGTCGGCGAACTGGGCGGCGAACTCCTCCACTTCGTCCTCCGCGAGGTTCACCCGCGCCAACTCCGCGACGTGACGCACCTCCTCGGCGTCCACGGGCGTATCGCTCATGTTCGTCACGAACCGGGGGCCGGGAGTAAGGGTTTCGGTGTGGGTGAACGGAGGTCTGCGACGGAGTGACAGCCCGCCGACCCGATTCCGTCCTCGGCGGGCCATCAAATATATTATCGTTCCGTCCGTGGAGACGGTACGGAGAACCCTCCGGCCCATTTTCTCCGCCCAACAAATGACTGAAACGCGCCCGAAGTTACGAACGCGGAGTGCGCGCGCGCGTGAGGACACCGGCGACGAGAGGAGGA
>NZ_WPCD01000055.1:0-17567 GCF_009741955.1 Halogeometricum sp. CBA1124
TGGTGAAGGTGTTCCCGGCGGCGACGCTCGGACCGGGGTTCGTCTCCGCACTCGGCGGCCCCCTCGGTCACGTCCCGACGGTTCCGACGGGCGGCGTCGGCCTCGGGAACGTCCGCGACTTCTTCGAGGCGGGCGCGACTGCGTCGGCGTCGGGAGCGCCATCGTGGACGCCGACGCCGTCGCGCGCGGCGACTTCGACGCCGTCGAGGCGAACGCCCGCGGGTTCGCCGAAGCGGTCGAAGACGTCCGTAACGGGGACTGAACCGCCCCCGGCCGAAGTCGGCCGGGCGCTCAGGCCGACGATTCGAGGAGGAGGGTCGAGATGGTCGCCGCGGCCGTCTCGAACTCGTCCACGTCCATCGCGTCCGTCGTGAGGAGGACGCCGTGGTCGCCTCGAGAATCCGGACGACGAAGCCGTCGCGGTGGAACCGGACGGTGAACTCGTAGTCGCCGATGCCGACCGGGTCCTCGGCCGCCAGCGCCGACCGAACCGGCGACTCCGCGAACCCCACCGTCTCGAAGTCCACGAGTCGCGACTTCGCGGTGCGCGCCGCCTCGGGCGACTCGTACAGGTCGCTCCGGAGATAGACCACGTCGAACGCGGACGGCGTGAAGTAGACGACGCTTCGGAGCGTGTCGCCCAGACCCGTGCGCGCGGCGCCGATTATCCCCTCCGCCAACTCCGAACCGATTCCCGTGTGGTATTTGTCTGCCATACGTCCAGTACTGTCGCTCAGAGACTATCACCGTATCGTCAGGTCGCGGAGAGCGTCCTGACGGCGAGAACGTCGGGAGGAGAACTCCGAAGAACGTCGAGACGGACGTCGAGGTGTGCGCCGGAGTCGGTCCGAGTCAGTCGCCGTCCCGGCGGCGTCGGTAGTCCGGGAGCGTGTCGTCCTGCATGACTGCGGCCCGCCCGCCGTCCGCGAGCAGGTTCGCGCCCGTGACGAACGCGGCGTCGTCGCTGGCGAGGAAGGAGACGACGCCGGCGACGTCCGCGGGGGTGCCGAGTCGGCCCGTCGGGTGGATGGCTTCGAGTTCGCGGCGGCGTTCGTCGGCCATCTCGCCGGTGGTTCGGTCGATGGCGACCCAGCCCGGGTTCACCGTGTTGACGCGGACGTTCGGACCGAAGTCGAGCGCCATCGCCCGCGTCATGCCGTCGATGCCCGCTTTCACCGCGTTGTAGGGGAACTTCTCCGGCATCGTCAGCACGGCGTGGTTCGAGGAGACGTTGACGACGGCGCCGCGGTCCATCTCGGCGAACGCGTGCTTCGCACAGAGCCAGTACGACCGGAAGTCCGTCTCGACGACGAACTCCCAGTCGTCCATCGTCGCCTCGTCCGCGGCGGTGTCCGTCTCGACGCCCGCGTTGTTGACGAGGACGTCGACGCCGCCGAACTCCGCGACGGTGGCCTCGACGAGTGCCGCGACGTCGTCCGGGTCGCGCACGTCCGCGCGGACGAAGTGGGCCGACCCGCCCTCGTCCCGGATTCGCTCGACGACGGCTTCGCCCGCCTCGGCGGTCCGGCCCGTGACGACGACGTTCGCGCCCTCGGCCGCGAGGCGTTCGGCGACGCCCGCACCGATGCCGCGCGTCGACCCCGTGACGAGGGCCGTGTCGCCGTCGAAGCGACCGGGGACCGGCGTCGGGTCGCCGCCTACCATTCGGCGACGCTCCCGTCGGGATGTCGCCACACCGGGTTGTGCCAGTCGTCGTGCCCGGCGCGGTCCTCGACGACCGAGGCGTCGATGTCGACGCCGAGGCCCGGGCCTCGGGGATGTCCACGAAGCCGTCGTCGTACTCGAACACCGAGGTGTCGGCGAGGTAGTCGAGCACGTCGGACGTCTCGTTGTAGTGGATGTCGAGGCTCTGCTCCTGGATGAGGGCGTTGGGCGCGCAGGCGTCGACCTGCAGGCAGGCGGCCAGCGCGATGGGTCCGAGCGGGCAGTGCGGCGCGAGCGCCACGTCGTACGCTTCGGCCATGCTCGCTATCTTGTTGACCTCGGTGATGCCGCCGGCGTGACTCACGTCGGGTTGGATGACGTCGACGACGCCTGTTCGAACACCTGCTTGAAGTCCCACCGAGAGAACATCCGTTCGCCCGTCGCTATCGGCGTGGTGGTGTGCTGGGAGATTTCGGCGAGCGCGTCGTTGTGTTCGGGCAACACCGGTTCCTCGACGAAGAACGGTTCGTGTTCGGACAGGGCCTCCGCGAGGCGCTTGGCCATCGGCTTCGTCACGCGGCCGTGGAAGTCGACGCCGATGTCCACCTCCGGCCCCACCGCCTCCCGGACCGCACCGAGTCGCTCGACGGCGCGCGCGACGGTGTCCGGCGAGTCGATTCGGCTGAGTTCCGACGTGGCGTTCATCTTCAGCGCCGTGAAGCCCGCGTCGACCTTCTCGCGGGCGGCGTCGGCGACGCCGCCGGGTCGGTCGCCGCCGATCCACTGGTAGACGCGGATGCGGTCGCGGGCCTTCCCGCCGAGCAGTTCGTGGACGGGGGCGTCGTAGCACTTCCCCTTGATGTCCCAGAGCGCCTGGTCGATGCCGGCGATGGCGCTCATGAGGACGGGACCGCCGCGGTAGAAGCCGCCGCGGTACATCGTCTGCCAGTGGTCTTCGATACGGAGCGGGTCCGTCCCGAGGAGGTAGGTGTCCATCAACTCCTCGACGGCGGTTCTGACGGTTCGGGCGCGTCCCTCGACGACGGGTTCGCCCCACCCGACGAGACCGGCGTCGGTCTCGACGCGCAGGAACAGCCATCGCGGCGGGACGGCGTAGAGGTCGTAGTCGACTATCTTCATGCTGGGTCGGTCGTTGTGGTCGCTCTCATTTAGCTCTGCGTTCGACGTCCGCTGCGGAGGCGAGCGTCTCATTCGGTCGTCATCCTCGCGACGTCGCCGTCGACGGTGTCCGTCTTCGTCTTCAGGGCGTCACCGGTGTCGGGGTCGAAGAGGTAGAGCGCCTCCTCGCCGAACGTGAACCGGACCGTCTCGCCCGTCTCCGGACGGACGGCGCTGTCGATTCGCGCCGTCAACTCCCGGCCGGCGAGTTCGAGGTAGAGGAAGTTCTCGTTGCCCATGTGCTCGGCCACGTTCACCGTCGTCGTGGTGCCGCCCTCGGGGACGAGTTCGACGTCTTCGGGGCGGAACCCGGCGCGGACGCGGTCGTACCCCTGAACCGGCGACTCGTCCGACAGGTCGTACTCGAAGTCGCCCGGGCCGACGAGCGTCGACCCCTCCACGTCGACCGTGAGGAGGTTGATGCTGGGCGACCCGATGAAGTCCGCGACGAACTCGTTCGTCGGCGACCGGTACACCGTCTCCGGCGCGCCGACCTGCTGGAGTTCGCCGTCGTTCATCACCGCGATGCGGTCGCCCATCGCCATCGCCTCCGTCTGGTCGTGCGTGACGTAGACGGTGGTGACGCCGAGCGTCTGCTGGAGTTCCTGCAGTTCGGTGCGCATCTCCGAGCGGAGTTTGGCGTCCAGATTGGAGAGCGGTTCGTCCATCAGGAACACCTCCGGTTCGCGCACGATGGCGCGGCCGAGGGCGACCCGTTGCTGCTGACCGCCGGAGAGCTCTTTCGGCTTGTCGTCGAGGAGGTCCTCGATGCCGAGCATCGAGGCGGCGTCCTCGACGCGCTCGGTTATCTCCGCCGCCGTGAGCTTCGTCGAGAGCTTCAGTCCGAACCCGAGGTTCTGTCGGACGTTCATGTGCGGGTAGAGCGCGTAGTTCTGGAACACCATCGCCACGTCCCTGTCGCGTGCCCGGAGGTCGGTCACGTCGCGCGACCCGAACGTGATGGTGCCGGACGTCACGTCCTCCAGCCCCGCGACGCAGCGGAGCGTGGTCGTCTTGCCGCAGCCCGACGGTCCCACGAGGACGAGGAACTCCCCGTCGCGAATCTCGAGGTCGACGTTCTCGACGGCGACTATCTTCTGTCCGCCCGATCCGAACTCCTTTCGTACCGCGTCTAGTTGTATGCTCGACATTGGGTTACTCCTTGACGGACCCCGCGAGGATTCCGCTGACGAACTGTTTCTGGAGGAACAGGAACAGCACGAAGATGGGCACGATGGACAGCGTCGCCGCGACCATTATCTGGTCGTAGTAGACGCGCTGTGCGCCCACGAGCTGATTTATCGCCACCGGGATGGTGTACTTGCCCTGTTCGAGGATGACCAGCGGGAACAGGAACAGGTTCCACTGGAACAAGAAGAGGATTATCGCCAGCGCCGCCAGCGACGACTTCATCGTCGGGAGCGCTATCTTGTAGAACAGTTGGAACTCCGTCGCGCCGTCCATCCGCGCCGACTCCAGCAGGGCGTCCGGTATCGACCGCATGTTCTGACGCATCAGGAAGATACCGAGCGGGTTCGCCGCCCACGGGAGGATGATGGCCCAGTAGGTGTTGGTCATGTCCAGTCTGCTCATCAGCAGGAACAGCGGGATGACCAGCAACTGGATGGGGAGGATGAGCGTCGCCAGGATGGAGTAGAACATCGGCTTCTTGAACCGGAACTCGTACTTCGCGAAGGCGAACCCGGCCATCGAACACAGCAGCAGCGACAGCAGGGTGTACACCACGGCGATGAAGATGCTGTTGGAGATGCGCCGGGGTTCCACAGGTGCCAGAAGTCGTAGGCGAAGTACACCGGTCCGAGGTCGACGTACTGCGTCATCTGGCCGATGTGGCCGAGGAACTGGACGTTTTCGCGGGCCTGCAGGGACTGCAGGTTCGCGAAGAACTCGTCGCCGGGGAGCAGTCGGGGCGACGTGCTGGAGAGGAACTCCGACTCCGAGAGCGTCGAGGCGACGAAGATCCAGTAGAGCGGGACGAGCGTGAGAATCGACCCGAGGAGGATGAACGAGTACGTGAGGAACTGCCAGACCGCGTCTCGGCGCGTCTCCTCACGCATCGCCGTCACCTCCGACGCGGAGTTGGACCGCCGAGAGGACGCTCACCACGCCGATGAGGACGTAGGTAAGCGCGCTCGCGTAGCCGAGGCGGAAGTCGATGAACGCCGTCTGGTAGATGTACTGCACGATGGTGATCGTCGACTCCAGCGGCGCGCCACCGCTGTTGATGATGACGGGTTCGCTGAACAGTTTGAACGTCCCGATGGTCGAGGTGACGAAGACGAACAGCAACACCGGACGCAGTTGCGGGACGGTGACGTACCGGAACTTCTCGATGCGGTTCGCGCCGTCTATCTCGGCGGCCTCGTACAACTGCTGTGGGACGTTCTGCAGTCCCGCGAGGAGGATGATCATGTTGTAGCCGGTCCACCGCCAGGTGACCGCGCCGACGATGGTCATCCGCGACCAGAACCCGCTGGTGAACCACGGAATGGGGTCGAGGCCGATGGTCGTCAGCACGTAGTTGACGAGCCCCGTATCCTGCATCATCAGCAGGAACACCGTCGAGTACGCGACGAGGTTCGCCGACACCGGCAGGGCGAGGACGGTGCGGAAGACGCCCCGGAACCTGACGAACGACGCGTCCAGCGCCACCGCCAGAAGCAACGCGATGCCGACCATCAGCGGCACCTGCACGAGCAGGATGAACACCGTGTTGAACAGCGCCTGGTGGAACAGCGCGTCCGAGAACATCGCCGCGTAGTTCGACAGCCCCACGAACTCCAGTCGCGAGAGGCTGAGGAGCCTGAACGAGAAGAACCCCGTGTCTATCCAGAGCAGCGTCTCGCTGCCGACGCCCTGGAACCTGAAGAACGACAGGTACAGCGTGTAGAAGATGGGGAACGCGAGGAAGACGGTGAACAGCGCGATGGCCGGGAGCAAGAACAGGTAGCCGACGAGGCCGTCGCTGACCGACGGCATCGCCGCCGAGACCGACTGCCGCCAGAAGCGGAGCGAGTCGCGGGCGTTCGAGAAGCGGGGTGAGTCTTGCGTCGCCATCAGGTGGTCACGCGAGTTCCCGATCCGTTCGGTCCGCGACCTGTTCTGCGGCGCGCTGGACCGCCTTCTCGGGCGAGATGTCGCCGCTCATCATGGTGCGGAAGTGCGTGTTGACGGCCTTCGTGACCTCCGGCGTGTCCGGCGTGTAGCGGTACGGCGGGATCTCGGGGGCGATGTCCGCGAACAGTCGTCCGGCCGGCTGACCGCCGAGGAACTCGTTCTCCTGGTCGAACGCCTCGCTCTCGTACGTCGTCTCGAGGGCGGGGAAGATGCCGTACTCGTTGTACATCTGAATCTGGTTCTCCTTGTTCGCCAGCGTGTACACCATGTAGTCCCACGCGCGCCGCGCGACGGGGTCGTCGACCTGGTCTGCGATGGTGACGTTCGACCCGCCCCAGTTGGTCGCGCGGGGGCCGCCCGATTCGAGCGCGGGCGGTTTGATGACCCCCCACTGGCCCGACGTGTCGGAGAGTTCGGCTTTCAGCGTCCCCTCCATCCACGCGCCGGCGGTGAGACTCGCCGTCGACCCGTTTCCGAACGCCGTGAACCACGACGACGACCACGAGGCGAGGTCGTTGGCGATGCCGGAGTTGTGGACGCGTTGGAGAATCTGCGCGACTTTCACGCTCTTGTCGCTGTGGATGTTGACCGCGCCGGACTCGGTGAACGGTTGCCCGCCGAGTTGCCGGAACATCATCCGCCAGAGGCCGTCGTAGTCGTTCGGCGGCAGGTTGAGCATGTACTGGCCGTCCGGGAGTTTCTTGCCCTCCTCGATGAACTGGTCCCACG
Source organism: Halogeometricum sp. CBA1124 (assembly GCF_009741955.1). Lineage (NCBI taxonomy): Archaea > Methanobacteriati > Methanobacteriota > Halobacteria > Halobacteriales > Haloferacaceae > Halogeometricum > Halogeometricum sp. CBA1124. The sequence goes on from NZ_WPCD01000055.1 coordinate 6,712, forward strand.
TCTCGATGCTCTCGGCGTCGATGCCGTGTTCGTCGTAGACGTCGCGCCGGTAGAACGTCCCGACGGGACCGATGTCCCACGGGAGCGCGTACACGCCGCCGTCCTTCGTCAGCGGTTCCCACTTCCCGTCGACGAACTTGTCGCGGACGCCCGACTCCTCCAGCCACCCGGAGAGGTCGCGGAGGCCGCCCGTGGAGACCCACGCTGCCGCGTCCACGCTCTCCATCATCGCCGCCCCGGGCGCGCCGGACCCCGAGAGGAGCGTCGACTTGAACTTGCTCTTCATGTCCGCCCGGCCGATCTGGGTTATCTTCACGTCGCCGCCGTGGGCCTCCTCGTACGGTTCGTCGATGAGGTCGAGCGACTTCGCCGCCACGTCCCAGCCCCAGACCTCGATGCTGTCGGCCATCTCCGGCCCGCTCTGGGTCGTCTGCGTCGCCTGGTCGCCGCCGCCGGACGTCGCAGTCGACCCGCCGCCCTCCGTCGCCGTCGACGGCCTGTCGCCGGTGCCCGCACAACCGGCGAGTCCCGCCGCACCGGTGAGTCCGAGGTACTTGAGAAGCTGTCGCCGGTCGAGACTGCTGTCTGCTCCAGTCATTGGTGCTCGTCCTTGAGTTAGTATGAGGAAAGATACTTATAGATAACGATTGGTGCAGGTTCGAGCGTGGAGAGAGGAAGTGAGCGGGAGAGGCAGTGAGCGAGAGAACCGTCGCGACGCCGGCCCTACGGCGAGCGTCGTACCGAGAGGTCGCTCGCGGCCGCCTCGACGACTGCCGCGTCGAACCCGTCGAGCGACGACTCGCCCACTCGGAAGTCGGCGTCGTCCGGGGCGTCGACGGCGACGGGGTCGCTCGTGAAGTTACTCACCCACGTCAGGCCGTCGCGTTCGTTCACCCGGACGCGTCGGGGAGGCGGTCGGTCGTCGCGACGCCCGCCCGGGAGAGGACGCCCGAGACGAGTTCGTCCGCGAGGTCCGCGCCGGGCCAGACGCCGCAGTAGACGACCGACCCGCCGTCGGTCGGCGCGCGCGTGACGGCGGGCGTCCCCGCCGCGAGGTCCGTCGTGTGCGTCGCCACCGTCTCGGTGTCCTCGTCGGGGACGAGCCACTCGGACCAGACGGAGACGGCGCGGGACCCGCGTCCGTCTCGACCGCGAGGTCCACGTCCGCGGGGTAGCTCTCGTGTTGGTCGACCCGAACGCCCGCGAGGTCGGCGAACGGGCCGGGGGCGAGTTCCTCGTGGAGTTGGTTGGAGGGGGCCTTCACGCCGGAGCGAGCGCCGAGGAGCAGTTCGCCGCCGTCCTCGACGAACTCGCGCAGGTGCGCCGCGCGCCCGTCGTCCGCGAGGTGGAGCGACGGCGCGACGACGGCGGCGTAGTCCGAGAGGTCGGTCTCCGGGTGGACGAGGTCGACCTGCACGCCGCGGGCGCGGAGCGCGCGGTAGTAGGTCCGGGCGTGCTCCCAGTAGTCGAACTCGGGCGCGTGGGGTTGCGCGTCTATCGCCCACCAGTCGTCGTAGTCGTGCAGGAGTGCGACCGGCGCGTCGACGTGGGCCGCGTCCACGTCGGCGAGTTCGGACGCCGCGGCGACGGCGTCGCGATAGCCCCTGTCCGGACTGCCGTCCTGCTTTCTGAGGCCGGCGTGGTACTGCTCCTGCCCCTGCCTGCATCGTCGCCACCGAAAGTAGAGGACGGCGTCCGCGCCGTGGGCCGTCGCGTGGTGCGCCCACAGGCGCATCGCCCCCTCGCCGGGTTGCGGGCAGTGCGGCGGCCAGTTCACGTCGCCGGGTTGCTGCTCCATCACCCAGAACGGCGCGTCGTTCGTGCCGCGGTAGAGGTCGTGGTTCATCCCCACCTGGTCGGGGTCGCCCGCGCGGAGTTCGTCCATCGACGGCGCGCCCGCGCGCCGGTCCTGCACGAACCCCGTCGGGTACGAGTCCCACGTCACGAGGTCGAGGTCGTCGGCGACGGCGTGGGCGTCCAGCGTCTCGAAGTCGCCCATGAAGTTGTGCGCGACGAACCAGTCGTCGTCGCGGTCACGGAGTATCTCGGCGTGGACGCGGTTGTAGTCGACGACGCTGTCCGACGAGAAGCGTCGGTAGTCGAGCAGGTGGGAGGGATGGTGTTCGGCCGGCGTCGGTCGCGGCGGGTCGACCGCCTCGAACGAGTCGTACCGCTGGCTCCAGAACGTCGTCCCCCACTTCTCGTTGAGGTCATCGACATCGTCGTACGTCTCCCGAAGCCAGTCCGAGAACGCCGCCGCGCAGTCGTCGCAGTAACATCGGACCGTCCGGTGACAGCCGAACTCGTTGTCGGTCTGCCAGCCGACGACGGCGTCCTCGTCGGCGTACCGGTCGGCCATCTCCGAGACGACGCGACGCGTCTCGCGCCGGTAGACGGGGGAGTTGAAGCAGTAGTGACGGCGAGAGCCGAAGTGTCGGGGTGTGCCGTCGGGGTCCGCCTGCAGAATCTCGGGGTGGCGGTCGACCAACCACTTCGGTGGCGTCGCCGTCGGCGTACACAAGACGACCTTCAAGCCGTGGTTCGCGAGAGTCGCTATCGCCTCGTCCAACCAGTCGAACTCGTAGACCCCGCGTTCGGGTTCGAGGACGGCCCACGAGAACTCCGCCAGCCGGACGTACTCGATGCCGGCCTCTGCCATCTGTTCTGCGTCGCGCTCCCACCGCTCTCGCGGCCAGTGTTCGGGGAAGTAGCACACGCCGATAGTCATCGTCTATCTCCCCTCTCTCCGGCCGACGAGAAAAGCGTTCCCCGACGACGCGTCCGGTGCCGGCGGCCCGGTGTCGGCGCATCCCTCCACCCGGCACGCTTATGTCTCCCTCCCTGTACCTGCGTACCATGGCGACGATTACGTTCATCGGAGCGGGCAGTATGGTGTTCGCGCGGAAGTTGGTCGGAGACGTGCTCTCGTTCCCGGCACTCGCCGACAGCGAGATTCGGCTGATGGACATCGACGAACGCCGCCTGTCGCAGACGGCGCGCGTCGCCGAAGCGATGGTCGAGAACGAGGGTCTCGACGCGACGGTTCTGGCGACGACGGACCGCCGGGAGGCCCTCGACGGCGCGGACTACGTCCTGAACATGATCAACGTCGGCGGGGAGGAACCGTTCGAGAACGAGATTCGAATCCCCGAACGGTACGGCGTCGAACAGGCCATCGGCGACACCGCCGGCCCCGGCGGCATCTTCCGCGCCCTCAGGACCATCCCGACGATGCTGGATATCGCCCGGGACGTGGAGGAGTGCTGCCCCGACGCCCTCTTCATGAACTACACGAACCCGATGTCGATGCTCTGCCGGGCGATGTTCGAGGCGACGGACGTGGAGACGGTGGGTCTCTGCCACTCCGTCCCGCACACCGCGGAGGCGATTGCCGACTACCTCGACGTGCCGCAGGACGAACTCGACTACTGGGTCGCCGGCATCAACCACCTCGCGTGGTTCCTCGAACTCGAACGCGACGGGGAGGACCTGTATCCGGCGCTCCGGGAGGCGATGACGACGGAGTCGGTGTACCGCCGCGACACCGTCCGCTTCGAGATGCTGAAGCACTTCGGCGCGTTCGTCACGGAGTCGAGTCACCACGTGAGCGAGTACCTGCCGTACTTTCGAACCGAGGCGGAGACGATAGCGGCGATGCACGGCGAGGGGTACGCCGAACGGATGCCCACGGGGACGTACCTCGAAGGCTGGACCGCCCGTTCCGCGTCGCGGGACGAACCGACTATCGAGGAGAGTCTGGACGAGGTGGGCGTCGAACGGTCCGAAGAGTACGCCTCGCGCCTGATTCACTCGATCGAGACGGACACCCCCCGGCGATTCAACCTCAACGTCTCCAACGAGACGGGCGCCATCGCGAACCTCCCGAACGACGCCTGCGTCGAAGTCCCGTGCGCCGTCGACGGGGCGGGGGTCCGACCTTGTTCGGTGGGCGAACTCCCGACGGAACTCGCCGCCTTCGACCGACAACACGTCGCAGTGTACGAACTCGCGGTGGACGCCGCGCTAGAGAACGACCGAGAGAAACTGCACCGCGCGGTCAAACTGGACCCCCTGACGAGTGCCGCGTGCACCCTGGACGAAATCCACGAGATGACCGAGGAACTCCTCGACGCCAACGACGCGTACCTCCCGCGGTTCGACTGACCGTTCGCAATCGGCGAACGGTTCGAGCACCGCGGGCCAGTTCGTCTACGCCACGCGGTGCAAAGCGCCGCCGGCCGAGATATCCGGCCGTCAGACGACTCGAACAGGAGTTCCGGCCAGCGAGAGCGTTCGCCCACGAAGAACGGTTCGCGTGGCACCGCCCGACGAGCGCCCTATTTTTGTTGGAACTTTCGTGATATACAATTTTCCGCGCTTTGCTGGACGGATATATCGGCCTGTGCCGGCTTTCGGCGTCGGCGTTCTCAGTGAGTTAACGATGGGCTTCGTCCGTCGCGCGACGTTCGGATTTCCGTTACAATGATATACTCGTAACGCGAGTCCGAATCGAACGCTCGTGCCACCGGCAGGAATTTGCCCGGTCACGGTGTCTCTCGGGTGACCGGCCGCGTCCCCACTCGGTCGTCGTCGAACTCGTCCACCACACAGCGGTCTGGACGTGCGGTATTCGGTGAGAGCGGCGCTCTCGACGCCGACAGTTCGGCGGCGGGCACGACGGGAGTTCGACGATGAGGACGCACGCCGACGTGCGCACGAAAGGTATATGGGAATTCCATCACGAACTATACTCTATGTTCACTCATCGAGAACGCACGTCGGGCCGGGTCGCGAAGGGGCCGTCGAAGCGGCGTTCTGCCTCGAGGACGCGGGAGGAGACGGGACGATGACCGAGGAGTATCCGGTGAAGGCGACGTACACGAGCGTCCGGGTGCTCAGAGCGGTGCGGGCGAGCGACGGTATCGGCGTCTCGGAACTCGCGCGACGGTTGGACCTCTCGAAGAGCGCGGTCCACAAGCACGTGCAGACGCTCTCGTCACTCGGCCTGCTCGCCCGCGAGGGCGACGACTACTACGTCGGACTCGGCCTGTTCGAACTCGGCACCGCGGCGCGGGACCGCCTCCCGACGTACGAAGCCGCGCTCCCGGCGGTCGAACGACTCGCCGACGTCTCCGGTTGCGTGGCGACGCTCCTCGTCTACGAGTCCGGTCGGGGCGTCGTCGTCGCGCAGACGCGGGCGAACGAGTCGATGTCGCCGCCGTTCGGCGAGGGGGACACGGTTCCCCTGCACGCGACGGCGGGCGGGAAGACGATACTCGCGTACCGACCCGGCGAAGAGGTCGACCGGTGCGTCGCCGACGGACTCGACGCCATCACGGAGAAGACGATTACCGACGGCGAACGCCTCCGTCGGGAACTCCAGTCCATCCGCGACCGGCGCGTCGCGTTCGACCGGGAGGAGAACGCCGCCGGGTGGCAGAGCGTCGCCTCGCCGATTACCGACTCGCGGCAACGCGCCATCGCCGCCGTGAGCGTCTCCGGTCCGATGGAGCGGATGTCGGGGAAGACCCTCGAAGAGGACATCACCGGTCTGGTCGTCAGCACGGCGAAGTCGGTGGAGAACGACCTCCTGTGAGGGGGCGCACCGAGCGTGCCGAACGTGAGCGTCGTCGACTCGGCCTTTCCAAGCGTCTCGTGTCCGGTATCGAACGTCGATTAATCCTATCGAGTGACAGATACACCCGGTTCGAAGTTCGATTTGGAATACCGAATACATATCTTACCGTCAGGGTCGTATCAGGAACTACTTTGTCGGCCGTGAAGTTCAGTCCGGTCGATTACCGGCGTCGATTCGGTGACGTCGTCCGTCGAGGGTCGAACGTGGACGGTTCGGGTAGGACGGGCCCCACGTCTGATTTAGCCGGACCGACAGTTCGCCCGCGGAGAGACGGCCTGTCACGCCCGAGGCGCCGACGGCCGGTGGCGGTGTGGACGGCCACTTCGTATCAGGATTTTTGTATGATGTGTTCTGGCGTGACGGCCGGGCGGGGTGACTATCCGAGTCGGCCGAACCGCCACGAAGGGGCGACAGAGACCAGTTCGGGCGCTACGGTGGCGAGCGACCGACAGACGGAAGCCCGCTCGGTGTCACCTCACGAGTAGATTTATTATCGCGACCGACGACCGTGTTACATACGGTATCAAATGACACTCAGCACCAGCGAGAGCGGAGTCGTCGTCCGATTCCACAGTTGCGGGCGGCGGGTCTACGGCGCCGACAGTCGGCGGCAACCGCCCGGGAGACGGGGCCGGGCGAACGGCCGTCGCTCGACTCGGGAGGGGTCGCGAGATGAGTTCTGACCGGCAGACGACGACCGACGCGCCACCGTTGACCGAGGAGATTGCGCCGGGGACGGCGTCGGACCCGCCGGTCGGCAGCGACGACGCCGCCGTCGTCACCGTCGACGGCGTCGAGGTGTCCGTCGAAGCGGGCGGAACGCTTCTCGACGCCGTCGAGGCCGTCGAGACGGACGAGTACGTCCCGGCGCTCTGTCACTACGGCCGGCAGGACATCGGCCCGCGGAGCGAGTGCCGGACGTGCATGGTCGAGACGGCGTCGCACGGCGTCGTCCCGGCGTGTAGCTACCCCGTCGAAGACGGGATGGAGGTCCAGACGGACGCCTCGGCCGCCGCCGAGGCCCGCAGCGTGAACCTCGATTTGGTCCTGTCGGACCACAACCTCCGGTGTACGACCTGCGGGAAGAACGGCCGGTGCGAACTGCAGGACGCCTCCATCGAACAGGGCGTCGAGGAACCGCGGTACGGCGTCCTCGACGACCGAGACGAGTACGAACCCATCGACGACACGTCGTCGTTCATCCAGATCGACCGCAACAAGTGCATCCTCTGCAACCGGTGCGTCGAGGCGTGCAACGACGTGCAGGTCGAGGGCGTCCTCAGACTGGAGGGGTCGGGACCGGACACCCGCATCGGCTTCCAGAACGGCGCGGCGACGATGGAGGACTCGACGTGCGTCTCCTGCGGGCACTGCGTGACCGTCTGTCCGACGGGGTCGCTCGTCGAGAAGGGCATCGAGGACGCGACGACCCTCCCCCTCCCCGGCTTCACACAGAAGAACAGCATCGGCAAGACGTACCAGCGAACCGGGCAGTCGAAGGGACCGATGACGCCGAAGAAACGGGACGAACGAACGGAGACGACCGCACCGAGTACCGCGAGCGCAACCGGCGAGGTGTCCGCCGAGACGGCGGGCGAAGAGTCCGACGAGTACGACTTCTTCGAGGACGCGACCGGAGGTGACTGGCCGTGAGCGACGAGGAGTTGGCCGGCGTCGCCGGCTACATGCAACGGGCGAAGGAGCAGGCGATGCAGAACGTCGAACACGTCGCCGAGGGCGTCGCCGCAGACACCCTCTCGGAGGGGAAACTGTTCGAGATAGCGCAGGCCGTCGCGACAAACGGCTCGAAGACCTGAACGTCGCCGACACCACCTGCGGGTACTGCGCCGTCGGCTGTCGATTCGACCTCTACTCCGACGGCGAGGAGATTCTGGCCGCGCGGCCGACCGAAGACGAGGACGCCCCGGTCAACGGCATCTCGACGTGCGTGAAGGGCAAGTTCGGCTACGACTTCGTCAACTCCGACGACCGACTGACGACGCCCCTCGTGCGCGACGAGAACGACGAGTTCCGCGAGGCGTCGTGGGAGGAGGCGTGGACCGCGTCGCGGAGGGACTCGGCGGGATTCGCGACGAACACGGCGGCGATGCGCTGTCGGTCATCGCCTCCTCGAAGGCGACGAACGAGGAGAACTACCTGATGGGCAAGTTCGCCCGGCAGGTGCTCGAAACGAACAGCGTGGACAACTGCAACCGCCTGTGTCACTCCTCGACCGTCGCCGGACTCGCCGCGACGTACGGCTACGGGGCCGCCTCCATCAGCGTCGAGGACCTCGAACTCGCCGACTGCATCCTCCTGACGGGGTCGAACACGACCGAGGCCCACCCGGTGCTGGCCACGCGCATCAAACAGACGTCCGCGACGGCGCGGACCTCCTCGTCTTCGACCCGCGCGAGGTGCAGATAGCCGAGTACGCCACGCAGTACAGCCGCGTCAAACCCGGCTACGACGCCGTCTGGATAAACGGCATCACCCGGTACATCGTCAACAACGACCTGCACGACGAGGCGTTCGTCGAGGAACGAACGACGGGGTTCGAGGACGTGAAGGAGGCCGTACAGGAGTTCACGCCGGAACGCGTCGAGGAGGTGACGGGCGTCCCGCGCGAGGAAATCGTCTCCGCCGCGGAGACCATCGCGGAGGCCGACACCTGCGTGTTCGGGTGGACGCTCGGCCTGACCGAGCACTCCCACGGGACGGAGAACGTGATGGCGATGGCGAACCTCGCGGCCGTCACCGGCAACCTCGGCAAGCCGGGGACCGGCGTCTCGCCGTTCCGCGGGCAGAACAACGTGCAGGGCGGTGGCGGCGACATGGGGCCGCTACCGGACAACTTCCCCGGCTACCAGGACATCGCGGACGACGAGATTCGCGCGAAGTTCGAGGAGGCGTGGGACTGCGACATCTCGCCGGAGTACGGCCACTACACGACGCAAATGTTCCTCGCCGCGGACGACGAACGCGTCCGCGGGATGTACATCATCGGGGAGAACGCCGCGCTGTCGGAACCCGGCGTCAACCACGCCGAAGAGATTCTGGCGGACCTCGACTTCCTCGTCGTGCAGGACCTGTTCGTCAACGAGACGGCGCAGTACGCCGACGTGGTGCTGCCCGCGTGTTCGTTCGTCGAGAAGACGGGTACGTTCACGAACACCGACCGCACCGTGCAGATGGTCAAGCAGGTGATGGAGCCGAAAGGCGACTCGCGGCCGGACTGGAAGATACTGCAGGACCTCGCGAACCGGATGGGCCGCGACTGGGACTACGGCTCCACCGCGGAGATTATGGAGGAGGTGAACTCGCTGACGCCGCTGTACGGCGGCGTCTCGCACGCCCGCGTCGAGGCCGAGGGCGGCCTGCAGTGGCCCTGCTGGGACAAGGACCATCCGGGGACCGAACGGCTGTACACCGAGGAGTTCAACACCGACGACGGGAAGGCGCAGATGCAGGCCATCGGCTACAGCGAACCCGCGGAACTGCCGGACGACGAGTACCCGTTCACGCTGACGACGGGGCGCGTCCTCTACCAGTACCACACGGGGACGATGACCCACCGCGAGGAGGGCATCATGCAGTACACGCCGAGCGACTTCGTGGAGATTCACCCCGACACGGCCGTCGACTACGGCATCGAGAGCGGCGACATGGTCCGCGTCGAGTCCCGGCGCGGCGAGGTGACGGTGCCCGCGCAGGTGACCGACCGGGTCGGCAGGGACAACCTGTTCGTCCCCATCCACTTCGCCGAGAGCGCGGTGAATCGCCTGACCGACGAGGAGCACCTGGACCCGGCGGCGGCGACGCCGGAGTTCAAGGTGTCCGCCGTCCGCATCCGCCCCGTCGAGGGGGAGGCCGAACCGGTTCGCGCGCGGACGTCGAAGCGAGCACGGGGGACGACTGAGATGGCGAAACCGCAGGACACCTACCCGGAGACGGCGACGAACGGCGCGCGGAAGGAACGGGCCGACCCCGCGGGCGAGGCGGCGGTCCGCGAGGCGGTCCGCGAGAACGGCGACCGACTCGCGGCCGCACTCGACGCGTCGGACGAGGTGGACGACGCCCTCACCACGGCGATACTGATGCTCGCCACCGCCGACGAGGCGGAACTCGAACACGTCACCGAGTCCGCGGCGAACCTCGTAGAGGCGGCGGACGGACTGACGACGGAGGGGGCGGCCGCACTCGCGAACGACGTCGGCGAGAACGCCGAGGACCTCTCGGAGTCGCTGGAGACGGTCCTCGAACTCCAGCGGCAGGGTCACCTCGAAGACCTGGTGACCATCGCGACGGCGTTCTCCGAGTCGCTGTCGCCCGAGGAAGTCGAGGAACTCGCGACGATGCTGGAGGAGAACGGGACGGACCTCGTGGAGGCGTTCGACGTCGTCCTCGAACTCCAGCAGGAGGGGCACTTGGAGGACCTCGTGGGCCTCGCGAAGACGCTCTCGACGCTGGACATCGACGACGACACCGCCGCCGGAATCGACACCGTCCTCGGCGCCGTCGGCGAGGCCCAGCGCACGGCGCGACCGGTCGGCGTCCTCGGACTCTTCAGCGAACTCCGGAGTCGGGACGCCCGCGCCGGCATCGGCTACCTCGTCGCCCTCCTGAAGGCGCAGGGGCGGCGCATGAGGAAGCGATAACGTGGTGTCGCCGTGACCGACCAGCCGTCCGAGTCGGCCGGGGAGGGCACGGCGGACACGTCCGAGCGGACGCCGTCGGAATCGGCGTCGTCCGAGCAGACCGAGACGGTCTGCCCGCTCTGTGCGGTCGGCTGTCACCTCGAACGGGGACCGGACCGGACGCGGGCCGTCGGCCGTGAGGGCCCCGCGAACCCGAACGGCCGCCTCTGCCGGAAGGGCCTCCGCGCCTTCGACGCCGTCGCGGCGGACGACCGGCTCATGCGACCCACGATTCGTCGCGGCGGCGACCCCGAACCCGTCTCGTGGGAGGCGGCGCTCGACCACGTCGTCGAGCGGTTCGAGGGAGTCCTCGACGCGCACGGCCCGGACGCACTCGCGTTCCTCGGCGCGCCGCACTGCACCACCGAGGAGAACTACCTCCTGCAGAAACTCGCTCGGTCGCTGGGGACGAACGACGTCGACAACCGCGCGCGCCTCTGTCACGACGCGACCACCCGCACGCTGGCCGACCGCCTCGGGTGGCCGGCGACGACGAACGGTCTGTCGGACCTGCGCGAGGC
>NZ_WPCD01000255.1:0-4552 GCF_009741955.1 Halogeometricum sp. CBA1124
CGAACACGGACTCGAACGGCGAGGACCTGCTGGAAGCGTACCGGCAGAAGAAACAGGAGGACGTCGACGAGGACAGCGAGGCGGAGAAGCGACGACAGCGCGAACTGCGCAAGGCGAAGAACGGCGAGTCCATCATCGTCGACTTCGTGGCGACTTCGTCGCCGGCGGGGACGCGACGTTCGACCCGGTGAAGGGCCGGGTTCTGATGAGCGAACGCCGCCTCATCCTCGCCACCTCGCAGACCAAGACGGTGGTGCCCGTCACCTCCATCTTCGACATCGCCGTCGGGCAGGTGCCCCCCGAGGTCGAGGAGTTCTTCGACTACACGGTGATGGTCGGCTACATCGTCGGCAACCGCCGACGGACGACGGTCATCGGCGGCGACCGCGAGACAATCGAGAAGTTCTCCCTGCTGCTGTTCCGCGCGGCGCTGAACGGGTCGACGACGCTCGTGAAGCATCCCGCCAAGGTCGGGGGGCGCGTCATGGACTCGCCGAAGCGAAAGACGGGACTCCACCTCGACTACGAGTCCGTCGTCTTCCCCGGCAACGACGTGCTCGGCGAGGGCGACGACCCGTTCGAGATAGACCTCGCCTCCGTCATCTTCTTCGAGGTCATCGAACGCACCATCGACGACGAGAAGCGACTCGTCCTCTCGGTCCAGCACGTCGAGAACGGCCAGACCGTCACCTCGGAGATTTCGATGGGGTCGCGCCGGAAGATGAACATCCTCGGGCGCTACCTCAGACTCATCTACCACTGGATTAAGAGCGACGTGCGCGACGTCGAAGTCGAAGAGGAGACGCTGGAGGTCCTCGTCGGCCTCTACTCGACCGGCCCGGAGATGGACATCGCGTCGCTGCTGGACCTCGACGACGACGAACTCGACCACCGCCTCGGCGAACTGTTCGACGACAACCTCATCACCGACGAAGAGTTGCCCTGCGACCTGACGCCGCAGGGGCGGTTCGTGGTCAACGAGGAGATAGAGGACGTCAACGTCTGAGGCGGCGCTCTCGCCGTACGGAGGTCGGGAGGCGTCGCACCAGCGGTGGTCCGGGCGACCGACGCCGACCCGACGGACGAACGACTCGCCGGGCGGGGGAAGTCACCTACCGATGACATACAGTTACTACGCTCCGTGTCGGACGACCGTTCGATGGCTCCGTCAGGGAGAGACGAGTGGCGCGACGGCGACGACGGCGGCGACCTGCGCGATCGACTCGTCTCCGAACTCGCGGCGGCACCGCGTCCCGTCGTCAACACTCACTATCTGATGACGCGACTCGACCGCCCGTTCGAGACGGTCTCGCGGGAGCTAGAGCGACTCGTCGACGAGGGGACCGTCGAACACGTGCGGGTCCGTGACCGCGGCCACCTGTGGTAGCTCTCGGAGGACGCACGACGCTCGGAGTGAGAGACCGAGACGCGGTCGGACCGCTCGGTCTCGGCTTCGTGACGAATGCGTGGTTCGTACCGCAGGAGAGGAGCGGTCGACGACCGCTTCGCGGCGTTCGCGTACGCCGCGTCGGTCACATGTTCGCGCCCTGGTCGTCGATGGCGTCGGCGGCGATGGACCGCCCGCGGGCGTGAGTTCGACTTCGTGGCGGACGCGGACTTCGTCGAGGACGTTGTGGTCGATGAGGCGGACGAACAGTTCCTCGACTTCGTCCACGTCGATGCCGAGGAACGCGGGGATGTCGAACGGAGAGACGCCGGAGTACAGCGCCATCAACACCTGCTTGTCCTGCTTGGACAGTTCCAGCGCCGTCTCGGACTGCTCCTCGCCGATGCGGAACAGCGACTTCAGAATCTTCACCGGGCGTTCGGGGCCGGAGACGTACGTCTGGAGGCTGGTCCCCTCGTCGTCGGAGTGCTCGACTTCGATGACCTCCCGCGACTCGTCGCGGACGGTGCGTCGCCCCATCTCGATGTCGCCTATGTCGTCCAGCCTGATGTTGACGAACGACCCGGTGACGGTGGCGATGCTGACGGCCTCCTCCTCGACTTTCATCCGCGCGCCCTCCCACTCGGTGTTCTGGACGACGCCCCCCTCGACGGCGGGGTGGCGGACGAGGAACTTCGTGGAGTTGAGCAGCGCGCCGTACAGTTCGAGTTCGAACTCGTCGAAGTCCTTGGGCGCGACGAGGACGACGTCTTCGCCGTCGTTGTAGTGTAGCGAGAGGTAGTCCGAGACGGTCGCTATCTTCTGGTTCACGTCGAACCGGCCGCCCAGTCGCTCTATCGTCGAGAGCGGGAACGTCCGCTTCCCGCCGGTGCCCGCGAGGACGAGGCGCTGGTTCGACAGCAGGATGCGACCGTTCGCCCAGTTGGCGTCGTTCAGATTTCGCCCGCCGCGCTTGACCTGGAGGAACCGTCCGTTCGTGTCAGCGACCTTTTTCTCGCCAGGTTTCATCGTGTTATCTCACGGAGTCAGTTTCCCGCCGCGTTCCGGTAGATTCTGAGCCGTTTCTCGACGGGGTCGAACCGGTCGCGGCACGACGGCGGCACCGTCTCGGTCATCCCGATGGTGAGGTAGCCGTCCGGCGTGAGCGCCGACCCCAGCGTGTCGAATATCGCCTCCTTCGCCTCGCTGTTGATGTAGATGAACAGGTTCCGACACACCACGAGGTCGAACGTGTCCGGGGGTCGTTGCTGCACCAGGTCGTGCCGCTTGAACGAGACGAGCGACTTCACCTCGTCGGTGACGCGGTAGACGTCGCCGTCGCGTTCGACGTAGCGGTCGTTCCCCGAGAGCGGTTCGAGTTGCTCTTCGATGTCGTTCGTCTCGGAGGCGTGGTACTCGCCGGCCCGCGCCGCGCGGAGAATCTCCGGCTTGATGTCGGTGCCGAGAATCCGGACCCGGTTGGGGTCGATTCGGTCGTCGTCGTGCGCGAGCATCGCCATCGAGTACGCCTCGCGGCCGTCCGAACAGGCCGCGCTCCAGACGTCGACGCGCCCGTTCGACGCGATGTCGGCGAGGACGTCCCGGAGCGACTCCCACACCTCGGGGTTGCGGAAGAAGCTGGTGACGTTGACGCTGAGGGAGTTCAACAGCGCCTCGCGTTCCTCGTCGTCCTCACCGAGCAGCGACTGGTAGTCGTCGTACCCCTCGACGCCCCGGCGGCGCATCCGCGCGGAGATTCGGCGGTCGAGGTAGGCGTCGTTGTACGAACTCGTCGCGAACGACAGCGACGACTCGACGTAGTCGAGCAGGTCGCGGAACGTCCGGTCCGAGGACGCCTCGGTCCTCGCCATCAGTCGGCGGCCTCCTCGACCTCTCCGGACTCGTCGTTCGACGGCGGCGTCCACTCGCGCATCGCCTGCCTGCCCCCGTCGGGCAGTTCCAGCGTGCTCACGTCGAGGATGGGGATGACGTTGCCGTCGCCGATGACCGCCGTGCCGGACAGTCCGCTCGTCCCGCTGAGTGGCCCCTGAAGCGGCGTGACGACGACCTCCTCCTGCCGGGTGACGTGGTCGCAGTGGAGCGCAACCTGTCGGTCGGCGGGCCGGATGCGGACGATCATCCCCGTGTCGCGTTCGTCGATGTCCACGTCGAGGGCGTCGCGGAGGCGGATGAGCGGGAAGATGTCGTCTTCGTGGACGACGACTTCGGCCCCGTTGACCGTCCGAACCTCCTGTCGCCGGGAAATCTCGTCGATGTACTTGATGGGGACGCCGAACTCGCGTTCGCCGACGCGGACGAACAGCACCTTGATGATGGCGACGGAGACGGGCAGTCGGATGGTGAACACCGACCCCTCGCCGGGCGTGCTGGTGACCCCCACGGACCCGTCGAGCGCTTCGACGGTGGTCTTGACCACGTCCATGCCGACGCCGCGACCGCTCACGTCCGTAATCTCGTCGTTGGTGGAGAGGCCGGGGTGGTAGACGTAGTCGTACACCTCCTCGTCGGGGAGTTCGTTCAGTTCGTCGCGCGTCGCCAGTCCCTCCGAGACGACCTTGTCGCGGAGGGAGTCGGCGTCGATGCCGGCCCCGTCGTCGGAGACGGTGATGACCACCGTGTCGTGTTCGCGTCGGGCGCTGAGTTCGACGGTCCCGGTGCGGGACTTCCCGTTCGCCTCGCGCACGTCCGGCGCTTCGATGCCGTGGTCCACGGCGTTCCGCAGGACGTGCATCAGGGGGTCGGATATCTCGTCGAGGATGGTCCGGTCGAGTTCGATGTCCTCGCCCTCGACTTTGAAGCGCACCCGCTTGTCCTGTTCGCGCGCGATGTCGCGGACCATGCGCGGGAACTTGTCGAACACCTTCTTCAGCGGGATGAGCCGCATGTCCATGACGGTGTTCTGGAGGTTCGTGGATATCTTGTCCAACTCGTCCAGCGTGTCGAGTCCGCTCGTCATGTCCGCCTGCCCCTCCATCGCCTGTCGGAGCTTGATGCGGCTGGTGACGAGTTGTTCGACGAGTTCGTGCAGTTCGTCGAGTTGGTCGACGTCCACGCGGACGGACTTGACCGCCGAGATGGAGCGGTCCTTCTCCTCTTTCGCCTCGTCCGCTCGCTTCGACGCGTCGTCGTCCGTCTCGTCGCTCC
>NZ_WPCD01000065.1:0-16037 GCF_009741955.1 Halogeometricum sp. CBA1124
CACCTCGTTCATCGACCGCTCGCTGGTGTTCGGCGGCGCGGGGTGTACCCGTTTGCTACCATGTGTGCTATCGTTCGTTCTTTCACGCGTTCTGTCTCGGTGTTCGCCGGCGGGTCGTCCCACTGGTCGGGGTCGAAGTCCTCGAACAGGCGGCGGACGTCGTCCCACTCGTGCGTCTCCAGCACCGTCCGGATGACGGGAATCTCGGAGAGTTCCACGTCCTCGACGGTGAACCCCTCGTCGCGGTTCTCCCACGCGTAGCGGTTCAGCGCGGTGATGACCTTCTCGCGGCGGAAGCGTTCGACCGCCTCGGAGGGGTCGTTGCCCGTGTAGTCGCTCTCGGCGAACCGGCCGAGGTGTTCCGTCTCGAACAGTTTCATCAGGAGTGCGTCGGGGTCGACCGGACCGCGTTCGGTCTCGATCTGCCCCTCCGACTCCCAGGCGTACACGTGCTCGACGTACTCCTCGACCGTCTCCTGCTCGACGTGTTTGTCGGCGAGGACGGCCGCGAGGACGTCCGACTCCTGTCGGTCGAAGACGTACTCCTTCACGACGGCGACCCGGCTCTCGTACTCGGCGCGTTCGGCGCGCGAGAACACCGGGGCGTCGTGGAGGCTCTCGGCCATCGCGTCGAGCAAGTCGTCCGGCATGACGACGGTGCCGACGTCCAGCGAGGGGTGGTGCCTGTCGCGGTCCTCGTGCAGGAGGTCCGCGATGACGTCGCGGGTGAACGTGACCGGAATCCCGTGCGTCCCCTCGTTGTCGCTGTCGAAACTGAACTCCTCTATCTCCTCGCGCGTGTCGCCGACCTGCAGGTACCCCCGGTCGAACAGCAACGCCTTGTCGACCAGACTGTAGCCGTCGGGCACGTCGTCGCCGTCGAGGCGGGAGACGACGGAGTACATCGCCGCCGCCTCGACGGCGTGCGGCGACAGTTCCCTGCGCGTGACCGCGCCCGGACCGCTCCGCACGTCCACGAACAGGCTGTCGGTGATGCGGTCTTCGAGTTCTTCCCTGTCCTCGACGTCCCACACGTCCGTCTCGTTCGTCAGTTCGCGCCGGATGAGTTCGGTCTCCAGGGAGACGTTCGTCAGGTAGCGGAACTCGTGTTTGTCCAGCCGACGTTTCAGCGCCTTCAGCGGGTCGCGTCCGTTGCGGTCGGAGTACTTGTCGAGTTCGGCGTCGAGGTCCGGGTTCGAGATGATGAGCAACTGGGTGTCGATGTCCATCCCGATGCCCTTGTCCAGTTTGACGTGGCCCTCGTCGGGGACGTTCAGCAGTTTCTGCAGCAGGTCGGCGTGCTGCGTGGCGTCCTCGACGATGGTGAGCAGTCCGTTGCCCTGCGAGAGGACGCCGTCGTAGCTGAACGCCTGCGGGTTCTTGCGCCCGCGGGAGTCGAGTTCGCGGAGCATGCTCGGCATCCACGACCCGACCAGTCGCTCCTTCGGGGAGCCGTCGTCCTCGGAGTGGAGGACGCCGATACCCTGCCCCACGTCCACGACGTAGTTCTTCACGCGGAGGTGTTTCGGGTCGGTGACGGCGGTGAACAGGTCACGCTTGCCCGCGCGGCGGTACTTCTCCTCGAGGTAGTCGTACGCCTCGCGGCAGAACGGGTCCAGTTCCTCGCCGAGCGAGATGGGGATGTGACCGGTCTCGGTCTCGTTCAGGTCCTCGAGGAGGCTCCGTCGAACCTCCGTCGGGAACACCGAGAGCGGGTGCGACTGCACCGGGCTCTCGTACCAGTCGGACTCGTCTTCGGTGCCGCTCGTCTCGCCGCCGTACGAGAGGCCGCGACTGTCGTCGGCGGTGGAGACGTTCCACTCGACGGTGTAGCGCCGGCCCTCCCGCGTCTTCGAGAACGCCCGAAGCCCGTTGACGAGGCAGCGTTTCAGTTCGGACTTGCCCGTCGCCGTCGGCCCGTCGAACCAGATTATCTTCTCTCCCTTGCCGCGTTCGGCGGCGATGGTCCGCAAGTCGTCGACGAACCGGTTCAGCACCTCGGTGTTGCCGAGGACGGCGTGTTCGCCGCCGTTGGCCGGGTCGTCGAAGAAGCGGTAGCGCTCCTTCTCCTCGCCCTCCTCGACGACCGTTCGGGTGCCGGACGCCTCAATGGCCGACAGGAGGTACTTCGAGGCGTGCGAGGCGATGGTCGGCGACTCGAACGCGGCGTCGACGTACTCCGCGAGGCTCATCGGCTCCTCGTAGGTGCCCCGGAGTCGCTCGTCCGCCTCGCGGATGTAGTCTCTCGTTGGCGTCATGCTTCGAGTTCGCTCTTTGCCACCTCCGCACCGGCGAACTCTAACACCTCTCTGGCACCTTCGCGCGAGTAGCCCTGTTCGACGAGGGCGTCGATCCACGCGTTCCGCTCGTCGTCGTCCAGTTCGTTGGCGCTGACGAGTGCCGAGAAGTTGATGTTGTGCTTCTTGTCCTCCCAGAGTTTGCGCTCGAGGGCGCGGCGGAGCCTGTCGTTGTCCTGCGGGTCGAACGCCTGCCCCTCGCGGGCGCGCCGCGAGACCCAGTTGGAGACCTCCTGTCTGAAGTCGTCCTTGCGGTCCTCGGGGATGTCGAGTTTCTCCTCGACGGAGCGGAGGAACTTCTCGTCGGGTTCCTGTTCGCGGCCGGTGAGTTCGTCCTGCACGGTGGCGTCGTCGATGTACGCCATCACGTGGTCCATGTACTTCTCGCCCTGCCGCTGAATCTCGTCCAAGTCGTACGCCAGCGCGTGGCGGACGTCCTCGATGGCGCGCTCTTTGTACTCCTCGCGCACCATCTCGAGGTAGCGGTGGTAGCGTTCGAGGTTCTCTTCGGGGATGGAGCCGTGGTTCTCCAGGTTCTCCTCGAAGTGCGTGAACATCGACAGCGGCGAGAGGTAGTTGCGGTCGCGGTGCGTCGAGTCCATGATGGCCTCGGCTATCTCGTCGCCGATGAAGCGCGCGGAGACGCCCTCCATCCCCTCGCCGATGTCCGTCTTCGACTCGGCCTCCTCGCGGAGTTTCTTCACGTCGGTGTCGTCGCCCTCGTCTATCTCGCCGTTGTACGCCTTCGCCTTCTGGACGAGGCTGATGTTCCCGCCGTCGGGTTCGACGATGCGGGTGAGGACGCCGAACAACCCGGCCATCTCCATCGTGTGCGGTTCGATGTGCATGTCCGGCACGTCGGCGTTCCGGAGCATCTTCCGGTATATCTCGGACTCCTCGGAGTACTCGAGGACGTACGGGAAGTCGATGCGCTTCGTCCGGTCGTTGAACGCCTCCATCTTCTCGTCGCCCTTCTTGTCCCGGTACTCGGGCATGTTCGTCCGGCCGACGATGACCTGGTCGATGTCGATGCGCGGGTTGTTCTTCGGCTTGATCGTCTGTTCCTGACTCGCGTGCAGGAAGTCGTACAGGAACTCCCGCTGGAGCTTCAGCAGTTCCTCGCCGGAGAACAGCCCCCGGTTGGCGTTACAGAACGCGCCGGAGTAGTCGAACGCCCGCGGGTCGGACTCGCCGTAGACGGCCAGTTTCGAGTAGTTGACGTCGCCCGTCAACTCCGTCTCGTCCTGGTTCTTCTTGTCCTTCGGCTCGAACGTCTCGACGCACTGGCGCTTGTTCTCGCTGGCGACGAGGCGGATTATCTCGATGTGGTTGGAGACGACTTCCTCCAGGTCGTCGTCGTAGTACGCCAGCAGTTTGTCCATGTAGAACTCCGAGGCGGGGTCTAACGCCTGGTCGTTCCGGATGGTGTACGGCGCGTCGAGCGACTCGTTGAGTTGATCGATTATCATGTCCCGTTGCTCCTGCGGGACGAGCACGATGGGGTCTTGATTCATCGGCGACTGGACCACGTCGTCGGCGGGGTCCTGGTCGCGGATGACGTCCGTGAGGTTGGTCCACCGGAACGTGTACATCCGGCCGTCGTCGCGCATCGTGTAGTCCTCGAAGTAGCGCCGCACCATCCAGTCGAAGTGCGACTTCCCGGACCCGACGGGCCCGAGGAGGAGTTTGATGCGCTTCTCGGGGCCGAGACCGCGGGCACCCGACTTTACCTTGTTGACGAATTCGTGGATGGACTCGTGGACCTCGCGGCCGTAGAACGTGTTCTCCCCGTCGTGGATGGGGTCTTCGGAGGCCATCAGGTACTCGACCACGCCGGCCTCCTCGTCGTACTCGGTGCCGTAGTGGTCGAACATGTCGGCAACGCGCTGGTGGGCGTTGCGGGCGATTCTCGGGTCGCTGTAGACTTCTTCTAAGTACCACTCGAAACTCTTTGCCTCGCGGAGGTCCGCGGGAACGGAGTCTTTGTAGTGCTTACTCAGCCCTTCGAGGGTGTCGATGTCACCATTCATTGTTCGTTGACGGATGTCGATAGCGCGACCACGCGCCTCCCGGGGTGCCTCTGAGTACCGGGCGAGAGGCGAGTGCCCGTCCGCGGGGACGGGTCGTGGTCGCTCCTATCGGCCGCCCTCGCACAACGAGTCAGACGAACGGTGGCGGCGAAATCAGCGGCGAGCGACGAGTCGTCGGTGTTCGGCGGACGGTGCGCGGAGGGACGGTTGCTCGGTCCGGTCAACCGAGGCTAACAATGTGTGAGAGACACACACATATAAGTCTTCCTCGCGCTCTGATGCGATTTCGCACTCGGAGAAGATGTGTCGATAATGGACTGTTAATCGGACGGTAGGGAGTCCGATACCGCCGAACTGGGCAGTTCATTGCTACCACGGCCCACATTCCCAGATTCGTATAGGTACGGGGTTCGAAACCGCGTACACGGGCTGTCGGCGGGTCGGCGGCGGACTTCGAGGCGCGGGGCGCTACGAGCGACTCGACGCGACGGCCGTCGCGGGCGACCGGAGCGAGAACGTCCGGCGGGAGTGCCCGCGGTGGGGGACGGCGAGGGACCGAAGGAGATTCGACCGTCGCGTGACTATCGGGCGTATGAGCGACGAGACGGACGGGTCGGCGGCGACGCCGCCCGAGGGGTGGACGCTGTGGAACGACGAACCCGGCGGCCGGCGCATCCTCGCGTACCGGCCCGACGTGTTCAACGAGAGCGAGTTCCCCGCCGAGCAGATGCCGACCATCTTCGTCTGGAACGGGTCGCGCGCCAACCGACCGGGGGCCTCGCGGATTCGAACGGAGACGTGGCGGGCCATCCTCCGACTGGAACCCGACGTCGAGGCCACCGTCGAGGAGTACGACTCTCGGGAGGCCGCAGTGGAGGGGGCGAACGCCCTCGCCCGGCGGTTCGCCGACGGCGAGGTGGCCTACCGGGAGACGTATCAGGCGCCTCCCGAGCGGTATCTGGACCGATTGGACGAACTCACCGGTCGCGACGCGTAAGATTATCCCTCGGGCGCGACTACGACTCGAACCATGACGAAGGTCACGCTCATCGGCGACAGACTCGCGGAACCCGGGACGCAGTTCGTCTACCGCGGTCCGTCCTCGGCCTGCGAGGGCTGTCCGTACCGCAAGCAGTGTCTGAATCTGGACGAGGGCGTCCGCTACGAGGTGAGGGGCGTCCGCGAGAACGCCCAGTTGCTCGACTGCGCGGTCCACGACGCCGGCGTCCGCGCGGTGGAGGTCGAACCCGCGCCCGTCGTCGCCAACGTCCCCTCGAAGGGCGCCTACGCCGGGAGCAAGGCCAGTCTCGCCGGGCCCTGTCCCCACACGGAGTGTCCGAGCCACGAGTACTGCGTCCCCGAGGGCGCCGAGTTCGACCAGGAGTACCGCATCGCCGAGGTGCGCGGCGACCCGCCCCACGACTTCTGCTATCTCGACCGCGACCTGACGCTGGTCGAGTTCGCACCGCAGGAGGAGTAGTCACTCCGCTCTGCCGGCCACTGCCGCGGGCCTCACCCGAGCGTGCCGACGTGGTCGGCGGCGTAGCCGAACTGGTCCTCGTAGCCGTACGCCGAGAGCAGGACGGGGTAGAACGCCCGGTCGGCGGTGAACACGTCGCTGCCGGCGGCGGCGAACCGGTCGCCCGCCTCGACGCGTTCGAAGTTGTTCACGAACACCTCGTACGTCTCCGCGGGTTCCTTCGGGATGCGTTCGAGCATCCGGTAGACGGTCACGTCGTCCTCCTCGCGGCGGTCCAGCGAGAGGGGGGACTCGTCGGCCTCGACGGGCGCGGAGACGACACCCGTCGCGGCGAGGAAC
The DNA here is from genome assembly GCF_009741955.1 of Halogeometricum sp. CBA1124. Classification (NCBI taxonomy): domain Archaea; kingdom Methanobacteriati; phylum Methanobacteriota; class Halobacteria; order Halobacteriales; family Haloferacaceae; genus Halogeometricum; species Halogeometricum sp. CBA1124. Next base: position 6,147 of record NZ_WPCD01000065.1, read on the forward strand.
GCGCGAATCAGCCAGTAGGCGTTCTCTTCTGCGTCCTCGGTTCCCTGCAGTCCGCACTCGACTTCGACGGTGTGCGCGTGGTCGATGAGGCGGCCGCCGGCGAACTTCCCCGTCTCGACGAGTTCGTCCACGGGGAGGTACGGACAGATGGACCGCGCGACGGCGCCGACGGAGTCGACGAGGGCGAACGGTTTGGCGTACGACTGCGTCGAGTGCAGCGAGAACGTCGTGCAACCGCGGACTTCGCGGGCCAGGTCGGCGGCGAGTCGGGCTTCGTGCGTGTCGGCGTTCGGGTCGCCGGGGAACGCGCGGTTCAGGTCTCTTCGAGGTAGCGGACGTCCGCCTCCAACGCTTCCTCGTTGGCGACGACGAGTTTCACCGGCCGGTCCACGTCGGGCTTCCCAGCGACGAATCGTTCGATAGCGCGGGCACCGCAGGGTTCGTCGCCGTGGATGGAACCGACGACGGCGACCTCGGGCGTACCCTCACCGAGTTCGTAGATGCGCATTGGCGTCCCCAAACGGTGAGCGTTCTAATCGGTTCGGGTTTTCGGCCGCGACTGTCAGTGTTCTAACGCTTCGGCGTACTCGTAGTCCGCGGGGTACGCCGTCGGCCGCGAACCGTCGAGTGCTATCTGCCACCCGTGGAGCACCGTCGGGTCCTCCGACGCCGTCCGCAGTCGCTCGCGGACCTCCTCGACGTCCACGCCGTAGAAGTCCGCGGGCGTCCCTTCGAGGTACTGGAGCGCCGTCCCGAACAGCGACCGCATCCCGGCGTCGTCCTCGAAGTCGAAGTGCTTGTACGCGCCGGCGGCCACCTGCACCATCCCGTGGAGGAACGCCGACTCGACGGTGCCGCGGCCGTAGTTGTACCACTCGTCCTCGAAGCAGTCGTGCGACTCGTGGAACTCGCCGGCGTTGAACAGGCGGACGCCGTGTTCGGTGGCTCGGCGGAGGGTCGCGTGTTCCCACTGGCGTCGGTCCGTCAGCCACCCGGTGGGGTCGCCGAGTGGCGGCGCGACGCTCGGGTCGCGGGTGTGGTCGTCCATGGGAGTCTAATCACGACGGAGCGACCTAACGGCATCGCCGCGAGGGGTACGACTAAATCCGTTCCCGTCGTCGCCTCCCGCATGAGCAACGGACTCAGCGAGGTGCCGGACGCGATAGCCGCCTACGCGGCGGGCGTCGGCGCCGCCGTCGGACGGGGCGGGTTCTACACGCTCGTCTTCCTCCTCGTCCTCCTCGTCGTCGGTCTCGCACCGGTCGGACTGGGCGTCGTCCTCCTCGTCCTCGCCGTCGTCCTCCCGGCAATCGGGGTAGCCGTCGCCCTCGAACTGCCGCGCGTCGTCCGGGAGCGGTTCGGCGGCGACTGAGGGCCCGGCTAACGTCGACGCCCCCGGCCCGTCCGCGAGTTCACTCGGAGCGAGTCCGCCGGCTCTCACCGGTCGTCTCGGTCGCTGGACCGGCCGACGACGCGTCTGATTCGTCTCCCGAGAACTCTGTACTGGTCGGTCCCCGTCCCCTTGCGGAGATACGCGGCGGCGTCGGCGGTGACCCGTCGCTCTAGTGCGTCGTTTCCCTCGCCGGTGAACAGAACGAACGGCATCTCCGGTTGGTCCGCGCGCACGGCGTGTAGGAACTCCTCCCCGTTCATGCCCGGCATCTGGAAGTCGCTGACGACGCAGTCGTAGTCCGCCGTCGGGTCGAGGAGTCGCCGCAGGCCCTCCTCAGCGAGCGTCGCGGTGTCGACGACGAGTCCGTCGTCCAACCGTTCGAGGAACTGCGCGACCAGTTCGGTCAAAGCGGCGTCGTCGTCGACGTAGAGGACGCGCGTCGGGTCCGTCGCCGCCTCCTCGGTGGTCATCTCTCGGGCGACGGGTCCAACGCCGCGTTCGACGAGACGACGACCGTCCCCGCTCCGTCGATGTCGACGGCGAACCCGGCGTACGCGAACGAGACGGCGACCCCCTCGGTCGGGCGCGACCGGTCGCGCGCACCCAGCAACGCGTTCAGTGCGTCGGGATCGACGGCCCCGTAGAGAGGAGGCAGGTCCAGCGGTTCGGCCGAGGCGGCCTCCGCGACGGTCGTCAGTACCGCCTCGCTCACCAACTGGGAACTCGGGTCGAAGACCGCCTGATAAGTCCCGCTAGCTTCGTGATACGCCACGTCCTCGGACGTGACGGCGACCGGTGCCGCGCGTGCGGCGTTCTTGCGGGATGTGCTCATACATTACTGTCGAGAATGTTTCGGTTGAGAGTTCGTATTTCACACGAACGGTCTTTAAATACCGTCAGCCGGTCGAGGCGAGCGTACTCCCGACGAGACGGTCGATACCCCGGCGGAGTCGCGACCCGAACGCCTGCCCGGAGATACCGACTTCCGAGGCGAGGTCCTCGAGAGTCACCTCGCGGGGGGAGTGGTAGTACCCGCGTCGGTGGGCGAGTAGCAGCGCCTCCCGTTGGGGGTCCGTGAGGTCGTACGCCGAACCGCTCCTCGTCGAGGTGAGCGTGTTGAGTGCCCGCAGGGAGACGGTCTGCTCGTGTTCGGCGCAGTAGCGCTGGAAGGCGGCTATCTGCTTCCGGTTGTCCCCCCGTACCTCGAACGTCCACGAGTCGGCCGACCCGACGCCCGAGACGAGCGAGACGTCCGTCTCGGTGATGGCTCGCAGAATTCCCTCGTAGTTCGCGTCCCAGTTCAGACGGAGGAGGAAGGCACCGTCCACCTCGTCGACGAGTCGGACAGTGGTCAGTTCCGGGACTCGTTCGCCGGCCCGGACGACGGCTTCGACCTCCGACCGGGTCACCGACTGCACCCACACGTACGGGATGAGTCCCGGTTTCGTCGGGACCACTCGTTCGAGTTCGACGACGACGTCTTCGAGTTCCTCGAACAGTCGACCCAGCGGAAAGGCGTCGGCGGGAATCGTGAACTCGGCGATAGTCGACATGCCTCACGTAGGCGACAGATAGCGATAAATGTGGCTCGGGGGTCCTCGACACGGGACGCGTTCGACTCCGCGGCACCGAACGGGGGCGCGGGCGGACGGTCGCACGGGGACCGACGCGGGGCCGTCGGTCGCTACGAGGGCTTTCCGTACGAACTTTATAGCAGCGAGTACTGAAATCCAAGTACGACTCGTCCAGAGTCGCACTCTGAACTGCGCGAGGGTGGCCGAGTCTGGAAAAGGCGGCGGACTCAAGATCCGCTCTCGTAGGAGTCCGTGGGTTCAAATCCCTCCCCTCGCACTTCTCGTCTCCGAGCGACAGCGAGGAGCGAGTGCTTACGAGTGATTTGAATCAGGGAGCAAATCTCCGATTTGCGACCGAGGTTCAAATCCCTCCCCTCGCACTTCTCGTCTCCGAGCGACAGCGAGAGCGACGGCCATCGAGGAACCGAACCGCCGGACCGGGTCGCCGAGTTCGCGGACGCACCGCTCTGAGTGACGGAAGGCGGGGTGCGGGCGGCGAACGCGCGATGCGACAGATGCCATCCGACGACGCGCGTCGACGCTCCCGTGGGTATCGGTACCGACCACCAACGGAAGCGTCTGAACGAACGGGACGTCCGAGTAATAGCGTTTTCGACCGAACAGACTCGGCAGTCGCCGAGAGCGGGTTCGCGAAACGAGAGAGAGCGTCGGAGACGCCGGCAGCGACGTCGTTACGCCTCGTCGGCCCGTTCGCCGCCGTCGGTGAGGGGGCGGCCGTCGGCCGTGAGGACGTCGTCGGCGACGGTTCGGGCGCGGGCGACGGAGGGACGGGACTCCTCGGAGAACTCGTCGCCGAGCGTCTCGACGACGGTCATCACGTCGTCGAGTTCGCCCGTTCGATGACGTCGGCGAAGACGTCCTCGTAGGCGTGTGCTTCCCAGTGGCTGACCTCGTAGTCGTAGGTGTTCGTCTGCGAAGCGACGGCGTACTGTAGTTGTCGTGCGGCGTCGGCGGGGCGCATATCCATCGAAACGAACGGGACGGATAAAAGTTTACTCCGACTCGGAATCGAGTTAATCGCTCAGCGGTTCGTCCTGTCCGGTGCCGGTGAGGTAGGCGTCCAGAAGCGAGGGGAAGTCCCGGCCGCGGAGGAACCGGAGGCCGAACTCCTCGGCCCAGTCGACGATGCCGGTGTCCTCGGTGACGACGCGGCGTCGAGTTCTCGCGCGAGAATGAGGAGGTCGAAGTCCTCGCGGGAGTCGAGGATGCCCTGCCTGAGTTCGGTCCGGTACTCGGCCCGAAGGTCGGAGATCACCTGTTCGGGGTCCCCCTCGGCCGCGCGTCGCACCGCGTCCTCGGAGACGCGGAGGCCGCGGTTGACGCGGTCCGACATCTCGTGGACGAAGTCGTGGACGACGGCGGCGGGGACCATCACCTCGTAGCGCGCGGGGTTCTTCTTTATTATCCACGTGTTGAGTTGCGTCTCTATCTCGCCGTCGATGCCGCGTTCGTGCAGGATGCCGACGAGTTCGGCGTGGACCGACGGCGCCATGTAACAGGAGATGTCGAGTCGGAGTTTCGCCCGCGCGATGACGTCGAGCAGTCGGTACAACGCCGCTTCGAGGGTCTCCCCCTCGCGCCGGATCTCCTCGGAGAGAAACAGCGAGGTGTCGAGGACGAATCGCTGCTTGAGCGAGTACTCGGGCATTGTGACCGCGTACGACGCCGCGGTATATGAGGAGTTGGTCGGGCCCGGGCGCGGACGTGTCGTTCTCCCTCATGTCCTGACAACTACCGAATAGGTACACCGATACGTTTATGTGGTTTGGTACCATACAACAGTATTGCTGGTACGCGAGGGCGCACCGGACGACCGAACCGAGCCTTCGGAAGAAGGCGAGGAACGGGATCGACGCAAACACCAAACGGACCGTAACAGGAACGCGAGGTCAACGCGTCGAAGGAAGACCACGACGACCCAGTGCTGTTCCGACAGGAACAGGGCGAAGTCCAAGTACCGGACCACGTGAAAACGGAGTTCGGGAAGTTGGAAGACTCCGTAACAGGGGAGCCCCAAAAGAGACGCGCGGGTCGTGGAAAACGCATCCCGTCCGGGTCCTAATCGTGTCCCAGTTTCTCCGATATTTTCCGTCGAGCGACGCCGCCGTCAGTCGTCGACGAGTCGCGCCATCGCTTCGAGGTACTCCGCCGCGACGAGGGGTTCCGACCGCATCGTCTGCGTCGCGCGGCGACACCCGTGCAACAGCACTGCGCGCGTCTCCTCGTCCGACACCTCGTGGTGCGCGAGGGTCTCGACGAGTCGACGACGCCCTCGACCGTCCCGTCGTCCCGCCTCCGCGCCGCCGCCGCGCCCCTGTCGAGCAACTCCGACAGACTCGCGCGAACGTCGGCGGGCAGTTCTCCCGACACGTCACGAACCGACGGGCCGGGGCGGATAAAGCGTGTCGGGCGGGGAGACGCGACGTCCACGCGAACGTGAGCGACGACGCACCGACACGGGAGATTTACCACGACGGCGGCCGCCACCGACGACATGGACGACGACAGAGTCGCGGTCGCCAGACGGGCGGCCCGCGCCGGCGCCGCCGTCGCGGCCGACCGGTTCCGAACCGACATCGACGTCGAACTGAAGGACGGCAAGACCGACGTCGTGACGCAGGCGGACCGGGACGCGCAGGCCCGCGTCATCGACGTGATTCGGGAGTCCCACGCGGCCGACGCCGTCGTCGGCGAGGAGGAGGACGAACTCAAGCCGGGTCCCCCCGGAGGGGCCCGCGTGGGTCATCGACCCCATCGACGGGACGAACAACTTCGTCCGGGACCTCCGGGTGTGGGGGACGGCGGTCGCCGCCGTGCGCGACGGCGAACCGGTCGCCGCCGCCACCTGTCTGCCCGCACTCGACGACACCTACTGGACCGACGGGGAGGCGACGTACCGGAACGGCGAGGCGGTGACGGTCAGCGACCGGGACGACCCCCAGACGTGCACCGTCTGCCCCACCATCTGGTGGGGATTCGACGAACGCGACCAGTACGGGCGGGCGACGAACGCCATCGTGGACCGGTTCGCAGACATGCGCCGGTTCGGGTGCGCGCAGGCGGTGTTGGCGATGGTGGCCGACGGTCAACTCGACGGCGTGCTGACGAACGTCCGCGCGAACCCGTGGGACTCCGTCGCCGGCGTCCAGATGGTCCGCGCGGCCGGCGGAACGGTCACGGACCTCGCCGGTGACCCGTGGCGACACGACTCGCGGGGCCTCGTCGCCTCCAACGGCGCGGTCCACGACGCGGTACTCGAAGCCGCCCGCGAAATCGACGGATTGAACGGCTGAATCACATGTTCGGCGGCTATCCGTAAGCGAAAAGAGAGCGCTCGCCAACGTTACCCCATGGAACTCGACGAGACGGACCGCGCCATCCTTCGGATACTCCAGACCGACGCGCGGACGCCGTTCAGCGAAATCGCGAGGCAGATAGACATGTCGAGCGCGACGGTCCACGACCGGGTCGGCCGGATGGAGGACGCGGGGGTCATCGAGGGCTACCACGCGAAGGTCGACCCCCGAGAGGTCGGCTACGGCACCTCCGCACTCGTCGGCCTCCGCGTCGAACAGGGCAGAGAGGAGGACGCACTCGAACAACTCCGGGAGATAGACGGCGTGAAAGAGGTCCACCTCACGACGGGCGAGTGGGACGTGATGCTCCGCGTGTACGCCGAGGACACCGACGCGCTCCGCGAACTCATGTTCGACAACATCGCCGAGATGGAGGGGTTCTCGCGGTCGCAGACGATGGTCATCCTCGGCACCGACTTCGAGGACCCCTCGCTGTCGCTGTAGCGCGCGCCGAATCGCCGCGCGGTCCGTCTCTCCGTCACTCGTTCCCGTTCTCGTTCTCTCGCACGCTCAGCGGCCGTTCACGGCGTCGACCGTTCAGACGGCACCGTGCGCGACGCGTGCGAGAGACCGGAATCCTCAACACCCACGCCGCCGGGGTTTCGGGTATGGCTACGGTTGCAGAGCGGGTCGGCGTGGACCCCGAACGACTGTGGGGCGGCGCGTTCGTCGTCGCACTCGTCGCCCTCGTCGGCGGTTCGCTCGCCTTCCCGAGACTCGTCTACGACCGGTTCATCTGGCACTACTTCTGGGGGCCCGTCCAGGCCGACGCGAACTCCGCCGTCTGCGCCACGCGCGCCGGCGGCGCCACGCAGTATCTCGACAGCGCGAGCGCGTGTGCGGCCGCCGCCGAACCCGTCGCGTATCCCGGCTACACGCTCGTCTCCGAAGTCGGCTACATGGTGACGCTGCTGTTCGCCCTCATCGGCGTCGTGTTCCTCATGCGCCGCCTCGACGTCGGCACCGACCGGAGCTTCTTCTACGCGCTGCTCCCGTACATGTTCTTCGGGGGGGCGCTCCGCGTCGTCGAGGACGCCAACGACACGCCCGGCGCCACGGAGGCCCTCATCAGCTACCCGTGGAACGCGCTCGTCATCAGCCCCATCATCTACTTCACCGTCTTCCTCATCACGCTCGGCGCCGTCGTCGTCGCCGTCAGCCTCGAACAGTTCGAGGTGACCCGGTCGTACGAACGACCGCTGTTCGGCATCGGCGTCGTCGTCCTCGTCGTCACCGTCGGCTACCTGTTCTGGCTCGCGTTCACCGGTGCCGACGGCGTGGAGTTCTACCCGCAGGTGCTCCTCGTGATGCTCGTCGGCGCGACGCTGGCCGCGGCGGCGACGTGGTGGCTCATCGAGCGATTCGCACCCGAGATAAACTCCGGTACCGAGACCATCGGGTTCGTCATCCTCTGGGGCCACGCCGTCGACGGCGTGGCGAACGTCGTCGGCCTCGACTGGATGACCGCCCTCGGCGCGGGGCCGAACCTCGTCCCGAAACACCCGGTCAACCAGTTCGTCGTGGACTTCACGGCGAACACGCTCCCGCCGTCCGTCCTCGCCGTGACCGGCGACGCCTGGCCGTTCCTCCTCGTCAAACTCGTCGCCGCGACGTTCGTCGTCTGGGTGTTCGAGGAGGGCATCTTCGAGGAGAGTCCGCGCTACACGATGCTGCTCCTGGTCGCCGTCTTAGCCGTCGGCCTCGGCCCGGGGACGCGCGACATGCTCCGAGCGACGTTCGGCGTCTGAGACGCCCGGACGCCGTCCGTCCCCGAACTCGTGCAATCTAGATTAAATTAAACAACTAGCCCGTTCGCATATTAGTGTGCAGGCCGTCCCTCTGAACGGAGGGGCGTCGCATCCCTCAACCATGTCTTCTCGCTCCCCCTCCAGTCTTCGCGTCCGTCGTCCCGAACGCGCGCCTCTGTAGACGGTGGCACGTTCTCGGCGGTCGGCGAGTAGTTTCTTCCACCGGGCCTTCGACGGCGTTCGTATGAGTTATCGCACGACCGTCGGTTGGTCGCTCATCACGTCCGGCCTCGTCACGTTCCTCCTCGCGTACCTCCCGTACCCCTCCGTCTACTGGGGGGCCGGACTGCTGGTGCTCGGCGTCCTGATATTCCTGACGCGCCGAATCGTCTGAGCGACCGTTCCGGACTCACCTTTTTATCCGAAGACGGAACCAGCGTCACCATCCCCCGAACGTCACCGCACGACGAGACGCGGGAGTCCGACACGGCGTCGTGCGGGCGGGTCGCGTCGCGGACGGCGGCGCGGCGCGAGTGTCGGCTGTTCGCCCTACGGGAACGGGTGGTACGGCCGTTCCAACTCCGCCTCGAACCCGAGCGCCTCGGGCACCGACCGCGCGCGTTCCCCGAAGAACGGGTCGCCCTGAAACAGCGGTTGCGCTTCGGGAATCAGCACGCGGACGGCCTCGAATCCGAGCGAGGCGACGTCTTCGGTCGTCGTCCGAACGGCGTACGCGTCCAGTCCGGCGTCGGCGACGCGTTCGACGGCGGCGTCGAGTTCGGCCTCGCCGGTCGGCACCGAGTCGGGACCGACGCTCTCGGCCGGCACCGACGGGCCGGCGTCAACGAGTCGACGCGCCGGGGCCGGGAAGTCGGCGTACTCGCCGATGGCACCCTCCTCGGCGTCGGCCCGTTCCGGCCCCATCGACCGGAGTTCCATCCAGTTCTGTAACGCCTCGGCGAGTGCCGACCGCGCCGCGTCCACGGGGTCCAGCGACGCGCCCGACCCCATCGCGAACTTCGGCCAGTCGTCGTCCCGGTGGACGGCGACGGCGACGACGGGCACGTCCACGTCCTGCGTGACGAGCAGTGGCGTCGCCGTCAGCCCTTCCGCTCGGGCGCGCTTCGTCAGCGCCCGATACCCGTCGTCGGTCACGTCGAGCCCCAACGGGTCGAACGACGAGTACCACGCGAGCATCGTCGCGTCCCGCTCTATCACCTCGTACAACCCCGAGAGCAGCGCCTCCGCGCCGGAGTTGCCCAGGCCGAGTCCGGTCGTGATGGGGGGGCTTGTGCCGCGTGTTCGGCGGCGGATAGTGCACGAACTCCGCCGGTACGGACACCGACTCACCGGACGAGAGGTGCTCGCCCTCGACCCACGGAATCGGCTCCTCGGCGTCGGGCGCGCGGTAGGAGTCCGGTCGGACGAACCGCGCCGGCGAGACGGGCCGGGCGCGCATCCGTTCTGGTGCGACGGTGAACTCCGCGGCGCGGTAGACGCCGGCGCAGTAGCGTTCGAGCGCCTCCCCGAGCGCTTTCATGAACGCCGCGTCCAGTCGGGTCGACCCCGGCGGCGAGCGTGTCGAGTACTTCGTTCCGCGGCGCGGCCGTCCCGAAGGGACGTCCCAGTCGGCGCCGTTTCCGAGCATCGTGCTCCCGGCCTCCACGACGCGTCGGGGTCGAGTCCGGCCAGACAGTTCGCGCCCACGTAAGCGGTCTCCGGCCGTTCCGTGCTGTATCTGAGCGTCACGCAGGGCGTTCCGAGGATACAGGTCTCCTCCTCGAACGCCGCCCGAGTCG
>NZ_WPCD01000243.1:0-4822 GCF_009741955.1 Halogeometricum sp. CBA1124
CGAACTACGGCTTCGAGGAGGAGTGGGACGAACTCCGAGAGCAGGTCACGCCGTCGGGAACGGGTCGCTGAACGCCGCCGCGTCGGTCTCTTCTGTCGCCTCCTCGTCGGTCAGGAGACAGCCGTCCAGTTGCTCGCGAATCGCCGCCTCGTCTAACTCGGTGCCGATGAAGACGAGTCTGGTCGCCGGGTCGTCCTCGGCCCGCCACTCGCCGATGGGGCCCGCCGTGACCGACGGTCCGGCGCGGTTCAGTCCCATCACCGTCTCCGGGCGCGTGGCGAGGAGGAAGAAGCCCTTCGCGCGGTAGACGCCGGACGGCCACTCGTCTATCCACGCGTCGAACCGTTCGGGGTGGAACGGACGGGTCGTCTCGTAGCAGAACGAGGAGACGCCGTGACTCTCGCCGTCGGCGTGGTCGTGGTCCGCGTGGTCTCCGCCGGTGTGGTCGTCGTGGTCACCGTCGGCGTGGTCGTGACGCTCCGCGAGATGTCGTTTCCACCCGGCGGAGCGTCTGACGGCGTCGAAGTCGAACAGGCCGGTGTCCAGCACCGTCTCCGGGGAGACGTCGGCGTGCGTCGTCCGGTGCAGTTCCGCCCGCGGTTGGAGTTCCCGGACCACGTCTTCGACCTCGTCGAGGGCGTCGTCGGGGACCAGGTCGCACTTGTTCAACAGGAGGACGTCGCAGAACTCCACCTGGTCCACGAGGACCTGCGCGAGTTCGCGGCCGCCGGCGTCGCTGGCGTCCGGGCGGTTCGTCTCCGGGTCGAACTCCTTCCAGAAGCCGTACGCGTCGAGGACCGACACCAGCGTGTCGAGGCGGTACCGGTCGCTCACCCGGTCGTCCTCCAGAAACGTCTTCGCCACGGGGTACGGTTCGCTGATGCCCGACGCCTCCACGAGGAGGCAGTCGAACTCGCGGTCGTCCGCGAGGCGGACCACCTCGTCGGCCAAGTCGTCGTTCAGCCGACAGCAGATACAGCCGTTCGTCAGGTCGACCACGTCGCCGTCGGCGTCGCCGGCGACCAACTGAGCGTCCACGTTGACCTCGCCCATGTCGTTGACGAGGACGGCCACCTCGTAGCCGGCTTCGTTCCGCAGGACGCGGTTCACGAGCGTCGTCTTCCCCGCGCCGAGCGTTCCGCTGACGAGTGTCACGGGAGTTCGGTCGTCGCTACCGGCGGTCATCAGCGCACGTTGGGAGAGGAGCGAAATAACGTTCGGGAGCCGTCGGATTCGAAGAACCGACCGGGATCGACGGCGTCGCGAGCGACGACGCCCGACGCGTCGCCGACCGCGCTCGCACCGCGGGCGGCCTCCCGGGAGTCGGTCTACGGCGCGCCGACCACGACGAGCCAGCTCTCTTCGGAGCCGTTTCGAAGCTGTCTCGTGGCGTCGGGCGAGACGCGCACGGCGTCGCCCTCGCTCAGTTCCACCTCGTCGTCGTCGACGACCAGCGTCGCGTGACCGCGCGTGAGGTAGTACACCTCTTCGTGGCCCTCGTCCGCGTGGTCGTGTTCCATGCCGACCCAGTCCGGTTCGGCCTCCACGACGGTGAACCCGAGGTTCTCGGCGTCGAGTTCGTCGCGCATGAAGTGCATCGCGTCGCTCTTGGCCTCCACGTCCCCGTAGTTCGCTCTCGTGTAGGACATACGCGGGAGAGTACGGGCGGCGGCCATTTGCAACTACTGGCACCGCCACGATAGGTGACCGGTCGACGCGAGAGAGTGTCGCGGACGGTGAGAAACGCGAACGGCGAGCGAGGTGCGACCGTTACAGCGAGTTCTTTATTTTCTCGAAGAAGCCCTCTTTGACGTTCACTTCCTCGCCGCCGGCCTCCGCGAACGCTTCGAGCGCCTCACGCTGTTCGCTGTTCAGGTTCTCCGGCGTCACGACCTGGACCTGCACGTGCAAGTCGCCGCTCCCGCGCCCGCGCAGGTGCGGCATCCCCTCGTCGCGGATGCGGAACGACTCGCCGCTCTGCGTCCCCTTCGGCACCTCCAGTTCCGTCGTCCCGGTGACGGTGGGCACCTCCACCGTCGCGCCGAAGACGGCCTGCGGGAAGGAGATGGCGAGGCGGTGGTACAGGTCGTCGCCGTCGCGTTCGAAGTCGTCGTGCTCGCTGATGGACACCTCGATGAGCAGGTCGCCGTTCGGGCCGCCGTTCTCGCCGGGCGCGCCCTCGCCCTCCATCCGGAGGGTCTGCCCGTCGCGGATGCCCGCAGGTATGGTGACGGTCAGCGTCGCCTCCTCGCGGACGACGCCGTCGCCGTCGCACCGCGAACAGGTCTCGCTGTACGTCTGCCCCTCGCCGCCACACCGGCGACAGGTCTGCGTCTGCTGGACGCGGCCGAGGGGCGTGTCGCGGACGGTGGTGGTCTGCCCCTGTCCGTTACACTGCGGGCAGGTGTTCACCTCGGCGTCGTCGGGGTGGCCATCGCCGTCGCACTCGGGGCAACGTTCGGGCCGGGTGACGGAGAACTGCTTCTCGACGCCCTCGTACGCCTCTTCGAGGTCCAGACTCACGCGGGTGCGGAGGTTCTGGCCCTGTCGCGGGCGGTTGCGCTGTTGGCCCTGCCCGCCCATGCCGCCCCCGCCGCCGAAGAACTGGTTGAAGATGTCCTCGAAGGGGTTGCCCTGCCCGCCGCCGGCACCGCCGAACGGGTTGCCCTGTCCCCCCATCCCGCCGGCGCCGCCGCCGACGCCGCCGCGCTTCTCGGCCTGTTCGAACCGCTCGTGGCCCATCTGGTCGTACTGCCGGCGCGTCTGTTCGTCGGTGAGGACCTCCTTGGCCTTCTTCACCTTCTTGAACTTCTCCTCCGCGTCGTCCTCGTCGGAGACGTCCGGGTGGTACTCTGCGGCCTTCTTGCGGTAGGCCTTCTTGATCTCGTCCTCGGATGCGTCGCGCGAGACGCCGAGTACGTCGTAGAAGTCCTCGCTCATTCGTTATCTGGGTTACTCGATTGAACTACTTCAAAAGAACGGGTCGGTGGCGACAGAATCTCGGTTGTCGGTGTCGGCGAGGCGTCAGTTCTCGTCGTCTTCGTCCTCGTCGTCCACGTCCTCGAAGTCGGCGTCGACGAACTCGTCGTCGTCGCCGTCGGGGCCACCGTCCTGACCGCCCATGCCGCCCATGCCGCCCATACCGCCCGCGCCGCCGGGTCCGGCACCACCGGGTCCGGCGCCGCCGCCGGCCTGAGCGCCCTGGGCCTGCGCCTGCTGCTGGTACATCTGCTTGCCGATCTCCTGGAGTTCCGTCGAGAGCGCCTCCGTCGCGCCTTCGAGGTCCTCCTTCGTCGCGTCCTCGTCCTCGAGCGTCGCCTCCACGTCGTCCATCGCGGCTTCGATGTCCGCGCGCAGGTCGTCGTCTATCTGCTCTTCGTTCTCTTCGAGGAGCGTCTCGGCGCGCTGGACGGCGCTCTCGGCCTCGTTGCGGGCCTCGATGCGCTCGCGGCGCTGCTGGTCCTCTTCGGCGTGCTGCTCGGCCTCCTCCTGCATCTTGTCTATCTGCTCGTCGGAGAGACCCGCGCCGCCCTCGATGGTGATGGACTCGGCGTTGCCGGAGCCCTTGTCCTCGGCCTCGACGTTGACGATGCCGTTCTCGTCGATGTTGAACGTGACCTCGATCTGCGGCGTTCCGGCGGGCGCGGCGGGATGCCGGTGAGTTGGAACTCGCCGAGCAGTTCGTTCTCCTCGGCTATCTCGCGTTCACCCTGGAAGACGCGCACCTGCACGGAGGTCTGGTTCGCGGCCGCCGTCGTGAATATCTTCGACTCCTCCGTGGGGATGGTCGTGTTCTTCTCGATGAGACGCTCGAACAGGCCGCCCTTCACCTCGATACCGAGGCTGAGCGGCGTCACGTCGAGCAGGACGATGTCGTCCACCTCGCCGCCGAGGACGCCGCCCTGAATCGCGGCGCCGAGGGCGACGGCCTCGTCGGGGTTGACGTTCTTCTTCGGCTCGATGTCGAGCATCTCTTCGACCTGCTCGTGGACCTGCGGCATCCGCGTCGAACCGCCGACGAGGATGACGTCGTCGATGTCCTCCTTCGTGTAGCCGGCGTCGTCGAGGGCCTGCTCCGTCGGACCGACGGTGCGCTCGATGAGGTCCGAGGTGAGCGACTCGAACTTCGCGCGGGTGAGCTTCTCCTCGAGGTGGACCGGCCCGGAGTCCGTCGCCGTGATGAACGGCAGGTTGATGGTCGTCTCCTTGCGCGAGGAGAGCTCTATCTTCGCCTCCTCGGCGGCGTCCTTCAGGCGCTGGAGCGCCTGCCGGTCCTCGCGGAGGTCGATGTTGTGGTTGTTCTGGAACTCCTCGGCCAGCCAGTCGATGATGGCCTGGTCCCAGTCGTCGCCGCCGAGGCTGTTGTCCCCGTTCGTGGCGACGACTTCGTAGACGCCGCCGCCGAGGTCCAGGACGCTCACGTCGAACGTCCCGCCCCCGAGGTCGTAGACGAGGACGGTCTGGTCGGAGTCGTCGTCCAGCCCGTACGCCATCGAGGCGGCGGTCGGTTCGTTGATGATGCGTTCGACCTCGAAGCCGGCGATTTCGCCGGCGTCCTTCGTCGCCTGCCGCTGTCGGTCGTTGAAGTACGCGGGGACGGTGATGACCGCCTTCTCCACCTCGTCGCCGAGGTAGTCTTCGGCGTCGCGCTTTATCTTCTGGAGGATCATCGCCGATATCTGCTCCGGCGTGTACTCCTCGCCCTCGATGTCCACGGTGTACCCGTCCTCACCCATGTGCCGCTTGATGGAGCGGATGGTGTGGTCGGGGTTCTGAATCGCCTGGTTCTTCGCGGGCTTGCCGACGAGACGCTCGTCGTCGT
>NZ_WPCD01000031.1:0-27472 GCF_009741955.1 Halogeometricum sp. CBA1124
AAAAGCTCCTCGACGGCGTCGTTCGCGTAGCGAATCGTGCTCGACTCGTCGATGGTAATGACGGCGAATGACGAATTCTCGGTCAGGGCGCGAAACCGCTGTTCAGACAGTTCGAGCTGCTGTTCACGTGCTTCCAGGCCGGTCGCATAGTAGCCGAGCAGGATTCCAGCAGCCATGAAGAGCGCAACGTCATTGAGAACGAGGACAATCGGTTCGCCGGCGGGAACCTGTTCGAGAGAGATGATGAACAGGATCCAGAGGGTGACGGCAACGCCGACGAGTGCGCCCCCAAGGAGCCATTTTGTCAGCTGGGTGATCCGGTCGATTGGGTGCGTTCGTGCCAGCCAGATTCCACCCACGATTAGTCCAAGCCCGACCGCAACCGGAAGAGATACTTCGATAAAATCGACGAGAGGCTCGTCGGTATCAGTAATCGCGCGGCCAAGTGCAAGCCATAGAAGGGCACCTCCCAGGAAAGTGACCGACCATTGACTGGCCACGCGATACGCCCGGTTCATTACAATATGTTACGACCTGTTAACCATTTAATCGCCGTGGACGCCAAGTGTCGGTGTATCCGCCCACCGCGTACCAGATGGAAGTGCCCGGCCGGTGTCCGGATACACCGCTCGGCAGGCATCGGGTTACTGTGGCTCTGATCTTTCCCTTTGGTCAATCAGAACGTCGACGTTGTCCGGCGTCACTACGAGTTGGACGCCCTCGACCGTGAACTGAACTTCTACGTCCGCCTGTGACGCGTTCACGAGCTGGTCCAGAGCGTCGACGTCGACGTAATCGTGGAGCTGATAGGTGTCATCCTCGAGCCCACACGCCTCTAGTCTCTCAACAATATCAACCAGCAGGTCACTCGATGTGGCCGGACTGTCTACTGGTGGGGAATCCATCTGTACACGTGGGGCATAGTATGGCAGTTGTTTAAAACGTTTGGAGTCAACCACAGAAGCTTAACGCTTCCTCAATTGACTTAGCGCGTTCGGGATAGCGTCGGCGCAACCACAAGCGATTATGCGCTTTGACGCCGACTGGATGTCTCGCGCCGATGACCGCATTCTGGAGCATCTTGCTGAAGCCGGTCCCGATACCCCAAAAGAAATGGCGGACAGCGATCGAGTGCGCTTCTCTCGCCAACACATCAATGCCCGTTGCAAGACGCTGGTCGAATACGGCCTCCTCGTCCACCTCGGCAACGGCGTCTACGATATCACGCGAACGGGAGAGCAGTATCTCGCCGGCGACCTCGACGCTCGTGATCTCGACCCCGAATAGCGTCAACTGTCGCCGCGACCAGGTCCTCGATGAACCGGAAGCCGTTCACGAACGTCACCGAGTCACCGTACCCCTCGCTCGCGAGCACGGTTTCGGCCCCTTCGCCAGCCGCGATATCAGTCGTGTAGATGTACACCTCGGTCGCTGTCCCCGCACTGAGATGCTGGGCAGCGAGGGCGGCGAGGGCGGCGTCGGCCCGCTCGACCTCGTCGGCAGGGCGGTCGTCGGCGTTCGCGATGTACCGCTGGACGCCGTCCATCACCCGCGAGACGACCGGTTCGGAGAACTCGAGCGGCGCCGCAACCGTCGCCCAGCCCTCGTCGATTGCGGTGTCGACGGGCGGGTTTTCGACATCCGGATCGTCGATAGTCAGCTCCTCGTACACCCGTTCGGGCAGGACGAAGGTGACGTCGTTCCGGCGAGCGAACCGCCGAACGGCCTGGTACCGACTGTTCGACGACTGTCCCATCGCGACGAACAGGCCGGTGTCAGCGATGTGGAGCCGGCTCACGCGTCGTCAGCGCCGTCGTCGTCGATGTCCAACTCGTCGAGTCCCGCCCCAGACTCCTCGATGTCGTAGTGCTCGTGGACGACGGGCCGGAGCGCCTGGAGGATCATCTCTGCAGCCAGCGGCGAGATGTCGAGGTCCTCCGCCATCAGCCGGTGGGTCACTTCCCCACGCTCCCGAGCAATCGCGTAGGTGAGCGCGGTCGCGAGGCCGGCGACGCCGTGGCGGTCGATGTAGGTGTCGATGTCGGCGTCCGTCTCGCGGCGGCCGACGGCGTCGATGAGCGCCGGCGTGATCGTGTACTCGCGGTCACCGGCGGCCGTCGTTACAGTCAGGTCGATCTCACGGGCGGCGTACCGGCGCGGCTGCTCGTCGTCGGTGACGTCGACGACGCCGGTGTCGACGAGCCGGTTGACGTAGCTGTAGGCGGTTCCCTGTGCGAGGTCGAGGTCGTCCATCACGTCCTGGACGGTCGCCTCCCCCTCCCGAGCGAGGTACGCGTACAGCTGGGCCAGCTGTGGCTCCTCGAGGAGGTCCGCGACCGAGAGGAAGTCCTGGACGATGTCGCCGTCCGCGCGGTTTGAGGTGCGTGACACGATTCGTTCTTGATTACAGTTTACAGCGAAACAGTAAAGAGTGTTTGGGTCACTCCGCCGGCGTCGCGACGAGATGCTCCTCGAGATCGCGCGTCCAGTACGTCGCGAGCCCGCCCGGACTACAACGGGCGCACAGCTGTATCGGGCCTTCCAGGTGCCCCAGTTCGACCCGGAACCGGGTCAGTGCTGCGAGCGTGTCGACGACGAGTCCACAGCCGTCACAGGCGACGTGATCGCGCTCGTCGGGATCCGGCTCTGTCTGGATCGCGCAGTCGACGCAGATCGGGTGGGTGACCCGCTCGTCTTGCCCCCAGGTGTGGGCCTCGCCAGTCTCGGTGCCGGGTGGGGCGTCGCAGAATGCACAGCCAGTGAGCGTCTGCTGCATCACTCGGCCTCCGCGTCGGCGTCGCGGTTGGCCGTCCAGCCACGGTGGAAGACGGCCAACTGCGTTGTCGAGTCGAACGCCGTACCGCTCGGCTTGTGAACCAGAACGTGGTCTTCAGGAACCGGAGTGACGACGTCCGCGTCGACGAGGTCGTTGACCAAGCGTTGGGCCGTCGTGTCGTCGATGTCCGCCGTGTCGACGCTGGTGGCGTCGCGGTCCTGGGCGAGCTGTTCTTTCTCGAACCGTTCGTAGTCGCGACTCGTGTCGTCGTGAGGATCGGGACCCGGCATGGTGAGTCACGCAGCGCACGCTGTTGCGCGCTGCACGCCTCCTGGCGCCGACAAACAGTTCATGGCGTACAGATTCGGCACCTCCTCGGATCGCCCGGCCGCCAGGATACACTCATTCGAGGAGTCGGGCGGTGGGTGGGGGCGAGGGAGTGGATCCAGCCCCACCGTTAACCAACACCGTGCCGGTATTGGTCGGAAATGTTGGTTAAGCCTCGTCCCTACGGCGCTCGGAGCTCTCGAACTGGCTTCACGACGAAGGTATCTGGCTCGCTGGTTGCTCCTTCACCTGATCGCTCCGCCGACGTCGAGGGCGACTGCGTGAGCTGGGTGATGAGCTCGTCGCGAACGGTTCGTCGAGGGACGGTGGTCTCGTGCCAGCCCAGCCGGTCGTCGAAGTGCCGCTTCTGGAACTGCTCGCCGACGTCGTCGGCGGCGACGTACTGCGTCCGCGTCGACCGCCCGACCTGCCGGGAGATGAAGACGGCGCCCACGGTATCGTGCGTGAGTTCGACGAGAGAACACTCCACGAGCGCGACGACCGACGCGTGATCCCGGTCGGTCGGAACCGCCATCTCGAGGTCCGCCCACGGCGCCTCATCGTCGGGGGTACTTGCTGCGTAATCCGCTGCTCGTTCCCTGCTGCGTTGTTCCGAAGCCATCGTCTATCGGGGGCACGTGATGCGCCCCGCCACCCCCTCGTGGGGGCGACAGACCCCACCGAATCGCACCCTGTCAACCAATGCGCTAAATCTGATACTTCCGTAGTTCCGCTACCCCTGTGATGGCCCCTCGGCCTGAGAGAGCCGGCGGCCTTCGCACACTGCATATCGCCTCTTTCTTTGGACGAAAACCGCGATATGCAAGACACTATAACGCCCTCAAATCGAAGAAGAACCCCGTCGGGCCGATTTGAGGCGGTAGAAAACACCTCGACGAAGACTATAGATTGCGGTGAGACGGAAAAAATTGCTCGACGGAGGGTTCTACTCCCTCAAAATAGGGGATTGAATCTGACATGGATGGATTAGCCCTACTACCTTGGTATAGGAAGTCTCTTTTTGGAATCAGTCAGGTGGTCTGATATCACCTATATCAAGTGGTTTCGGGTGTATTAAGCACTGAAACGGCTCGACGTGCTTCAAAGAGGTAGAATCAAACTACGGTCAGCTGAAGCATAATAGTCTAGATATTTTCATCATGTTGGGGGCCCTCCACCTCTGAAAGAAGGCACAGACAAATTACCGCTCTACTATCGAAATACTCTGTGTGCTATTGGTTCAACCAAGATTCAAACCCATCATCTCCGTCGTATTCGGTTGTGGGGGGATAGTACGATCCCCCATGGGCTTCCTTATGGCAGGGTTCACAAAGAGTGGCCAAATTCTCATCACAGGATTCACCTCCTTCTGAAATCGGGAGAATATGGTGTACCGTTAATTCTTCCTCCCGATTGCATCGGAGGCACGAACCGTCGCGTCTAATGATCCTGTCTCTCGTTCCAGGCGAGACTTTTTCTTCCTGAGCAGACTGTGACCAGGCTTTCTCGACGGCTCTCTCTTTTTCAGGGTCGTATTTGAACCGGCGGGCATAGCTATCCGAGCAGCCAACAACGTTGGCAATATCCTTCGATGCAGCCCCCTCTGCCATTTCCAATAATGCCAGTATTTCCTCCTTAGCAGTCGCCGCCTCCTCAACTCCAGATTCATAGAGCTGTTTCAACTCGTCAAGAGATGTCCGCCTATGAGGAACGTATTGAGAGTCATCACTAGTTAGCGTTGCAAAATGGGTTGATAACAGATCTGGGTTTCGACGGAAATACTTCTCGACACGGATCGAGAAGGATAGACCGAGCTCGGAGACAATCGGGAAACAGTCTTCAGCAGCAGCCCTCGCATCACTTAGAGAATCGAGCTGGTTGATATCCACTTCACTCAGATATTCCTCAAGGAGTCCATCAAAAATCACACTCTCAGCTTCATCGCCAAGATATCGGTATCCATCCACAATACACGGAATCCCCTGAACGACAGAGACACTAGCTGGGCCCCTTCCTCGGGCTGTACTATATGGGTCGTATCTCCAGTTGGCTGCGTCCCAGCAAAGCTGCTGATATTCCTCGGAATAGACTTCACGAAGAGGCAACACAGCAGTCTGAGATATATAATCGCCTAGCTCTGAATTAGCAATAGCGCTGAGGAGCGAGTCTGCATCGCTCCGTGTGGAGGCAAACAGAACTATCCCTTGGCTTTCGTAGCCTTCTATCAGGAGTTCGATTTTGAACTCATTATTCTGTGAAAGCGCGGTCTTGACGACGTCATTGTGGTTCCCGAATCGCCCTGACGGTTCATAATCACTATAGTCGAACGCCGTTTCGTCGCGGGCAAGGTAACACGAGAAGCAAAGGGCCAGATCGAGGCGACCCAACTCATACTGGTCAACCATAAAATCATCAAGAGAAGTCTCGCAGTCGGCACATTCCATAGATGGTTTTCCAATGGCATAGGCCATAATATCTGTCTAGTTAAAACTGCTCAGCGGGGCTAGCTGATTCCTCCTCAACCTGCTCGTACATCTCATCAGGAAACGGGAGACTGCCCCAGATCGAGTAGGGACACTGGTCCTGGCCGATACAGTAGCGCTGCAGATCGTCGTTATCGCAGTTCATCGGCAACGGCGTGTCGCCGTCGATGGTGTTCGAGAACTCGTAGCGGACCTGGTATTCGGTCTCCTGCTCGTCGTACCACGGCCACCGGGAGAAAACGTCCTTGAGGTCCGCGACGATCTCGTCGAGGCTGCTGTCCTGATACTGCGGCAGCCACATCACCATCCGCGCAAAGTTGTAGAGGTCCTTCCGGACGGGCTTCTTGTCGTGTAGCCGCTCCTCCATATTCGCCATACAGGGGAGTTCAAAGAGGTCCTCGATCTCTCGCACTTCGATCTGCTCGGCGCCGGCCCCGGCTCGCCCGATTCGGTATGTATTGACGCGCCCGTCGCGATCGATCGTGACGGCCGAGTGGGACTCGTGGTCGGCCAGCGTCTTCGCGAGACTGCTCGGACTTGAGATCCAGTCTGTTACTGAGGATTCCCACTCGTCCTCGGCCTCGTACGCCTCGACCGCTCGATACAGCTCTTTCGCCGTGTGGAACTCGCCCGTTTGTGCCACGTCGTCGGGTGCGGCACTCAGGCCCGTCGGAGGACGCGGATCGTCCGTTCCCCACGGTCCCAGTTCCGCCAGATTCGCTCGTGATGGCCGGTCTCGAGGAAGCGGTCGATCCGCTCCGTAATCGCCGACTCGTTCGTGGTCAGCCACGATAGCTGGTCGTGGGAGAGTCCGTCTTCTTGCACCCTCAGGAGCTTCTTGAACGCCTGCTCAGCGTAGTCCCGATACTTGCTGTCGAAATCACCGACCGGGACGTACAGGTTGTTGTCCTTCACTTGCGTCAGTATCTCCCCGCCGTCACTCCCCGTCGATGACTCGCCCTCCGCTCGAACGAGACATTTGCGTGACGCCGCCGCCATCGGGATTTCGAGGTACAGGCCCTCCCCGAACTCCGGCATTTCTTTGATGCCCGTACAGACCCGACCCGGATGCGGGCCATCTTCACCGGGCTCCTTGCTGTACAGCACGTCGGCGATGTCCTGTTGGAGCGCCCCATCGCCGTGGGCCCGAATGAGGGAGGCGAGATTGTTGACGTACAGCTCCCGGATATCGTAGAGCACCTGGATGTTCCGAGGCGATGCGTGTTCGAACTTGGGGTGCTCTTTCACACAGATCGCACTCAACGTCGCGAGCACGGCGAGCGTCCCCGGCTCGTCGACAAACGGCTCCTCGGCGGCGTCGGCACGAACCTGCTCTTTGAACGCTGCCGTCCCGAACCGCTCGACGTCGTTCACGAGGTCCTCGGGTTGGTCCTCGCCGTCGACGACGTATCGGTTGTAGCCACGCGTAAACAGCTGGTTGATACGGGTCTCACCATACTCCAGCGGGAGTGCCGCAACCCGATACGCCATGTTCTCGTCGTCGGTGGGGGTACTCGGACTCATTCGTCGATCACCTCGGGTGTCGCCGACCGAACGTCGAACGCCGGGCTCTCGATTGGTTGAACGATGCTACAGACGTCGGCGTGCAGCGAGTAGGGCAGGCGAGCGACACGCCGGCGGTCGGCCGTCACGACGGGGTCGATCGGGATGTCGTATGTCTCGAGGAGGAGGTCGTTCAACACCTCGCGACTCTGCTCGTCGTATCGGTGCGCCGGGTCGGTGTCCAGCAGGTAGACGTGGACCCCCTGCCCGCTGTACACGACCATCGTCTCCTCGGCGTCGAAA
This sequence comes from Halogeometricum sp. CBA1124, assembly GCF_009741955.1. Taxonomy (NCBI): domain Archaea; kingdom Methanobacteriati; phylum Methanobacteriota; class Halobacteria; order Halobacteriales; family Haloferacaceae; genus Halogeometricum; species Halogeometricum sp. CBA1124. The sequence goes on from NZ_WPCD01000031.1 coordinate 7,393, forward strand.
TCGTCCTCGAAGATGTCACGCACCTCGAACCCGTATTCGATGGCGCGGTCGATGTCTTCGAAGGCGTACGGATACCCCTCGGGAGCGGCGTCGAGGATACCCGCAGCGTCGAGGAGCGCATCGTCGTCCCGATCATCGACGTCCGCCGGGACCCGCTCCACCGCCCGGTCTCGGGCAATCTCTTTCGCGTCGATGTCAACGAGGAGGACCCAGGGTCGTTCCCAGTGATCCAGCGCGTAGTAGACGGCGTCGGGCCGTGGGTCCGGTTTCTTCAGCACCTCCGGATCAGCAAGCGCGAACTCGCTCCGCCCCAGCGGGTCGTTGCGCGCTGGATGCCGAATGAACTCAACGACATCCTCGAAGTCGTCAAACTCGGGCGTCGTTCGGTCCCCCGACGGATCTGTTTGCCACGTATCCCGCCGGATGAAGTCCTTGTCCGGCACCTCGTCTTTGCGCACTGGGTGGGGCTCTCGGAAGGCGACGGCGTACTGTTTCGGGCCGGTCGCCGTGATGAATTCCGGCAAATCGTCCAGATAGCGCGGGAACCCCTCCGCGTAGTAGGTGTAAATCTCCTCGCGGGTCGCCTGTCGCCAGGTCATTGGTTGAGTTCTTGGTCGAGATTTTTGAAGCCCCGAACGGTGGTCAGGCCCGCAGCATCGAACTCGTCGACAGCGTCTCTGATGGTCGCGAACGACCGTGCCGCCCGCCCGCTGACCCGCTCGCCGATCCGATCGCGTCGGCAAGGCTCTCCAATACGTCGAGCGCCGTCTCGCGATTGTTGAAGGCCCAGATTGCGTCGGCGTCCACCGCGCTGAGTTTGTCGTAATCCTCGACCGGGGCGTGCCGGTTGTTACTCGCGAGCTCTGCTTCGCCGGCCCAGACAAGCTCGCCGTCCTCGTCGAAGCCGGCCACGTCCAGTACCGTGCCGTCTTCGGTTTCGTAGTACGGCCCCACGCGACCGACGTCGTCCCGCTGCTGGAGCCACAGCTCGAGGAGCCGGACGCCAACCTTGTGTGGCGTTTTCTCGCCGAGATCGCCCGCTCCTGGCCCCGCCTTCAATTCTCTCCCCAGGAGGTCTCGACCGTCTGGGAGGACGGTGTAGTACTTGCGCCCGGCCGCGGAGTCCGCTTCCAGGAGGTCCTTCTCCGTGAGCCGCTCCACATGGAGGTCGTCGTAATCGTCCCGAAGCTGGCTCATCCTGTCCAGTAGCGTATACTCGTCGTCCTCTCGATTCATCACGTCGAGGACCCGATTCAGGAACCGGACGTCGTCTCGACTGAGCCCGCGTTGTCGGAGTTCGTCATCGGGGACGGGCACGCTACTTTCCTGAACGGGTGTTGCCCCGTTCTCCGGCTGTGTTGCTTGGTCACCAGTTGGGTCCTCGTCCGTCTCGGTGGCCTGCCCGAACAGGGAACTCATCTCTGACTCGTTTGTATCTGGGTCGCTGTCCGTCTCGGGCTGCGGAGTCGACGTCGACGCGTCCTCGGTCGTCGATTCGCTGATGAACGCGGATTGCGTCGGGTCCGTTCCTGAGTCGCCGTCGGCAGCCGAGCCCGTCGTTTCGGCCCCCGAACTCCCCCAGCCAGTCTCCTCTGGGGAAGTGCTCGACTCAGTCGGCTCTGTCAGCCCGTACTGGGCCTGTGTCCGCTCGACCATCCGTGGCCGGGACACGGACTCGAAATGGTCTTCCTGGGGCTCTGTGAGCGGCTGGTCGCTTTCTGGATGCCCCGCCGCAATCGGGAGCGGCTTCAGCGAAAACGGCGGTGGACCAGTCTCCCCGAACGACGGGCTCGGGAGTTGCGCAATCCACTCGCCACTTGGGAGCGTGTTGATCCGGTTGCGGAGTTCGGTCGGGCTGAGGTCCTCGTGGGCAAGCGACTCCGCGAGGTCGCGCTCAATCGAGATGTTCCCGATGAGCTTCGTCTTGATGTTGTTCAGCACCTCGTCATAGGCTCGCTCGTTCCGGTTCCGCACCTGTTCAGGGAACTGCATCACGAGCCCCATACTCAGCCCGAACGACCGACCCTGCGGCAGGAGCTGCTCGGAAACGAGCTTCGTCGACGCGACCGGCGCCGCCTCCTCGATGATGAGGTTCGTGAGCTTCTCGTAGTCGGTCTGGCCGTCGCGACGGCGCACCTGCACGGCGTCCCAGAGGTTGCTCAACAGCAGGAGTGTGATCGCTCGCTGTGCCTCCGGCCGAAGGTCGCCGAGGTCGAAGATGATGGTAGCGTCTTCGTCGAGGAACTCGCGGAAGTCGAAGCGGTTGTCGACGTACTCGCCGGCGTCGTTCTGCTCGGGGACGTGGCTGAAAATACGGCGGAGATGCGCGTCCTCTTTGAGCTTGTCGAGGCGATTCCCGACGGCGTCCATCGACACCTGGAACTGGTGGTTGTCCTTCGCGAAGTGACGCGTCAGCGATTCCTCGATGTTCTGGTTATCCGCTGAGACCGGGGGAATCGTCTGGTCGCGCTGCATCCGGAGCGCGGCGGCGAAGAGGTCGTCCAAGCCGAACACGTCGCTCCCGTACTCCTCGTCGAACAGCGCCTTAATCAGGTAGCTGAGGATCTCGTTCGCGACGAACGCCTGCCCGTACTGCTCGCGGCCCATAATCATCCGGAGGATGTCGTGGAAGTGGTCGACCTTGTCCTGAATCGCGTCCTCCCGGTTGCGACCGGCTTCGAGCGCGGGCCGGATGTCGAAGAACGAGAACGCGGGAATCGTCTCCGGGACGCGGAAATGGTAGACGTCGTCCAAACCACCGAATCGTTCGTAGTGGCAGCGCAGGTAGTTCTCACACATCCCGTCGCCCTTCGGGTCGACGAGGACGACGGGGCCACCCGTCGTCTCGCGGAGCGAGAGCGCGTCGTTGATGATGGCCTTCGACTTCCCGCCACCAGTCGACGCGAATCGCCCGTAATGCGTCGGCAACAGGTCCGGCGGGATCCGAATGGGGTCCGGCCGTGGCTCACCGTTCTCGTCGAGCGCGTAGCCGATGGCCATCCCGTCTTGGAACTGCTGGATCAGATCCGGATTAGGCCACGGGAGCGGATTCCGACTCTGCTGTTCGGCCCTCGTTCCCCGCGTCCCTTCGACGGTCAACTGTTCGGAGGAGGGGACGAGGACGAAGTTCGCGAGCTCCGTCCCGCTGAGGACCAGCTCGGGGCGGGTCTTCCCTCGTCCCATCGTCAACTCGCGATTGAGGAGGCGCTGGAGAGCGGCCCGTGCCTTCTTCTCCTTCGTTTTCTCACGGAAGCCGCTGTCCCGGAGGCGTTGCCCCTCGACCTCGTAGAACGGTCCATCAAGCGGATCGAACACCGGGAGGAGCGAGTCCATCCGGCCATCGAGGTCGTCGTGGGTGTCGTCGGTGGGGACACCGACGGCCCGGATGTTGACCGTGAACGACCGTTTGGCGTTCTTCGCGTCGATGTACTCGATCCGCTTCTCGACGGCCTCGCTGAGTTGCCGGTCGTCCTGGTCGCTCCGCTGTTCCTCGACTTCGAGTAGCGACCCGACGACCTCCTGGAAGAACGTGTCGCGGCCGTCGACGAGGTCCTCTTTCCGTACCTCCGCGTCGGATTGCCAGCTGGCACGCCGTTGGAAGACGACCTGGAACGCGGTCGGCGCTGTTGCCTCCATCAGGTGATCGATCAGCGACGCCAGCGCCGCGCCGGGTTCGTCGACGGACGAGAGATCGCCGCTCGTTTCCTCTGTCGTGAACGGCGTCAGCGAGGTCATCCAGTCCTGCTTCCGCGACGCGGCGCCACACCACCGGACACCGAGCGGCGAGACAGCGTCTTGTGCCGGGCGAGCTAGAATCGTTCCCGCTGGTGTCATCGTCGGCTTCTCGATGGCCCGTTGCTCTTCCTCGTCGTCTGGAAGTGCATCGGGCGGTGCTAGTTCAAGGGCTGAGTCCCCGACAGTCACGTGATGATCGGGGACTCTCGTGGCTGCCGTACCGCCGTCGACAACGGGGTCTGCTTCGGCTGACTCGGAGTCCCTTGATTCCTCGTCGACGATGTCGTACTGTTCTGCCGGGCCAAACTCGTACTGCAGCCGCCCGGCCTCGTAGTGGTCGACGAATTCCTGCGGTGTGAACTCGACTGGCTGAATGAGCCGGGCAGCGACGTCGACGTCGACGCGCTCGATGTCGAACGTGGCTGGATAGATGGAACGGAGGCGCTTCTCGAGCGTATCGAGGTGCGCATCGGCCCCGTAGAAGAACTCCACCGGGTCGTCCGGGCCATCACTGATCGCGAGGAACTCGAATCGGGGTGGTGTCTCACTGTGGAGCGGGTTCAGCTTCGCCCCGAGGCCCGACGAGCCGGGCGTGGTCAGCTTGTGGAGACTGTCGAGGACGCGGGAGATGCTCTCCGGGTCAAGTCGCTCGGATGTCGGCGTGACGCGCAGGTACTCAGCCATCGTTGGTGTCCTCCGTAGTCCCGCCGTCTGGCTCAGCTTCGACGGCGTCTGATTCCTCGTTCAGTTCGCTCGTTTCGTTCGTTCCGTTCGTTGCTCGGTGTTCGAGCTCTTCCTGAAACTCCTGCATCTCGGTATCGACGGCGTCGTCGCCGGCGCCGGGCAGTGAGGATCGGACCTGTGAGGTCGGGTCAAAGTCGATGACCCGCTTCTCCTTGGGCATCGCTTTGACCTGGATGCCGCGCCACTCGCCGTCGACGCCCACCAGCGCCTCGGAGAAGCCGGCGTCCTCGTTGCCCGGCACGGCATCTTGGACGAACCGCATCTGTGCGTAGTTCAGGCCGAACTCGTCGGCCCACTCCTCGTCCATCCCGTCGAGGCGGTGGAACTGCTTGACCGCACACTGGTCCAGAATGGCCTCGCTCTCGGCGTGCTCGAAGAACTCGTCGACGGTCTGCGTGACCAGTCGAATCGAGAGGTCGTGATGTCGGTGGTGGCGGAACACCGTCTCGAGGAACGCCAGGCTCGCGGCGTCCTGCATGATGTAGCGCGCCTCGTCGATGTAGAACACGACCTCCTTCTCCGAGACTTTCGCCCGCTCGTACACCAGCGAGATCAGCAGCTGCATCGTCAGCGCCGTGCTGCTGTCGACGCTGCCCTCCTGCTGGGCGAGATCGAGGTAGATGACCTTCTCGTCGCGGATGTCGAAGTCCGATTCTTGGCCGAGGTTGGCGTGCCGACCGTCGTCCTCGAAGGGGCGGAGCTGGTCGAGGAGCCACGTCGCGTCCTCTTTGATCTTCCCCGCCTCCTCGTCGGACCGGACGACGAACTCCTCGGGGTCGTTGACCATCTCCTCGAAGACGTCCATCATATCCTGAATCGTCGGACTCGGGTTGTCGTGCGTCGAGATGTCGTCGGTGATGCCGTTGCGCTTGTACGCTCGCTTGAGTCCGAGTTCGAGCGTCGTCCGGCGGTCACCCAGCGAGATGCCCCGCAGCGCGAAGAAGTTGGTGAGGAAGCTCATCGCGTCGTCGAGCTTCTCGTTGAACGGGCTGGCGTCCTCGCCCATCGCCCGCTGGACGTGCTCGGGCGTCTCCCGAATCTCCAAGGGGTTCAGGCCGAGCGTCCCGCCGACCGTGATGCGTTTGGCATCGAGCGCTTCGGCGACCCCCGCCCAGTTGTTCAACGGCTCGAGGATGATGCCGATACGGTCCTTGCTCTGCTCGATCGACCGGATGAAGTTCTGTTTCGAACTGAACGACTTCCCGGAGCCGGTGTCGCCGACGGTGAACATCGCGTACCCGTTGTCCCGCGCGAACGGGTCGATGACGACCGGGCTCTGGTTGTCTTTGTGAATCCCGAACTCGACGCCGCCCTCCTCGAGGATCGTCGCGTTGTGCGGCGAGGACAGCAGCGCGCCGACGGCGCCGCCGAGCGCAATCGACGTCCGCCCGAACTCGTTGTCGCCGATGGGCGCGGCGGACTGAAGGGCGAGGTCCTGCCGACAGATTGCCGTCTTCGGCGTGAGGTTCGCCGGGTCGTCGCGGAGCGCGCTCTTGACCTTCTGGACGGCGTCGCGGAGGTCCTCCTTCTCGTCGGCCCGGACCGTGATGAACATCCCCTGGTCGAAGACATTCGCGCCGTTCTCGACGGCCTTGTACGTCGCTGCGGCCTCGTTGGCGCGTTCCTGTAGGTAGGCACTCCGCACGCTCTGTTCAAGGTCAGCGTCCACCTGAAGGTCGTCAGCGATATCCTGCAGTTCGTTCCGCGCCCGCTCCTGGTTCTTCGGCGTGATGTGGGCCGTCAAATCGAACTGCACGTCCGTCATCTCGAAGAGCTCGGAGAGGTAGCCGTCGTTGGGGTAGTCCGGGTAGTCAGCGATGTACAGCGTCGTCGTCCACTGCTCGCCGACCCGTGCGGCTCGCGTTTCCCACTCGGCGGCAGCCGGCGCGGTCACCGTCTTGTGTGATTCGGCGATGTCGTCGAGGAGCTGGCGTTCGGCCTCGCCCTGTTCGAGTGTCTCCTCGTCGAGTACGTCGGAGAACTCGACTTCTTCCGTGTCGTCTTCGGTGTACCAGTCCCAGAGGAGTTTCCCACCGATACCGAGCAGGCCAACGATGAGGAGATAGAGCGCTGCGCCCTCCGTAGAGGTCGGACTGGAGAGCCACCTGACGAGCTGACTGCCCACGCCGCCTCCCGCTTGAAGGATCGCGCTACGCATCGAACGCATCCTCCCGGCGCGACTGGCCGATGATCGGCTGTTCGCGAACGACACGCTCTGCCTCGTCGTAGTCGTGTTCGCGACCGTTCCAGAAGTCCATATTCAGGACGAACAGTTCGACCGTGCTGAGCCGCCGTGCGGACCATCCGGACGCCTGCTGGATGAACTCGGATCGCACGTCGTTCACCCGACTGTCGAGCTTCTCGAACATCTGTGCGCGACGTTCGACGTCGGTGAGGTCCTCGCGACGGGTGACGAACGGGTTGAACAGGAAGCCGATGACGGGAAACTGCGTCAGCTTCTCGGCGGGCGTGCCCTCGTCGCGGAAGCGGTCGTAGACCTCCAACGGGCTGACCTGGACGCCGATGTAGTATCGCACCTGCTGGATGCCGCGCTCCCGCATCTCCTTCGGCCGGGTCTCCCGGTACTCCTCGAGGAGTTCCTTGAAGATCGGATTCTCCGTGACGTCCTCGTCGTTGAGGCGGTCCTCGATGTTCTCCGTGATCTGCTCCACCGGGAATGAGCGGGTTGTGGCGTGGAGTTTGAGCTTCGAATCCAGCTCTTTGTTGGCGAAGTCCTCGCCGGCGTCTTGGAGCTGTGCCCAGTCGTCGGACATCGCGAAGTCCATGTTGTCCGGGTCGATCTCGATGAACGCCTCCATCGTCCCGTCGGCCCGCTGAATGGCTCTTGCGCCCGGCCACGCTCGCTCGATGTTCGTGAGGTCCTGCGTACGTTCGTCCGGCTTGAAGGGCGTGTAGTTCGCCAGACCGCCCTCATTCCGCTCTGTCTCGTTGGTACTCCCATCAGCGTCTTCGGGAGCACTGAAGGTAATCTGCGGCCGTTTGACGTACCGATAGACGTCCTTGGTCCACGTCCACGCGTTCAGGTGATCGGGAGAGACGTAGACGATGGCAACGCCAAAGCCGAAGCCGCCGGCGACGAACGGAAGTGCGAGCGATTCGATCCCCGTGAGGCCGGCGATGAATAGGCCGACGATCGGAAAGGCGATCAGGACGCCGACGTCACCCTCCTCAATGTTGAGGTAGGGGATGCGACTCTCCTCGCCGAACTGGTCCATGATGCGCCGTGCGGCTGCGTCTTGATCTATCGACATTGTTAGTGGATACCTCTATCAAAGTCCATTCCGCGTTCCTCACCCGCTGTATCCGACGTAGTACCACCAGGGTCGTTCTCGGTCCGTCGGTATGAGGGCGTACTATCTCCACCCTCACCATGACCGCCTTGGGCCGCAGCTTTCTGTGCAACGGCATGGCCGGCTGCGGCTTTCGGCCCCCACCGAGCAGCGGTTGTCGCGACGCCGGCACCCCCAACATACGCACCGGCAGCTACGCCGCCGATGAGGGCTGCGCCCTTGGTGGCGCCGCCGATAACTTTCGCCGTCAGCGGGGTTGCGTATTTGAACGTCTTCCAAGTGATATAGAGCGCGATAAGCGGCAGTGACGCGGCAACCAGGTACTTCAGAAACGCACTATTTGGCGTGAGGGCCCCTTCCGAATACAGCAAATCGTATCCTTTGAACACGACTGCTGCTGGGAGGGGTAGAACCGCCAAAGGAACAAACCGCTTGGAGAATCCCATCGCGATGTCCGAAAGGACTGGGACATTACCATAGGCGAGAGCAAACGCTATCGGCATCCCGTAGACATACACGTAAAGCAATACCTCTCGAATATAGTAGAGGGCCTCAAGTGCCCACATCGAGAGGCCACCAACAATTGCGAACACGAATGCAAGCCCGGGATTGGTCAGAGATTCTTTGAGAAAATTCAGCATCGCATCACCCAGGGTTTCGAGACTCGGCATCAATGCGATGGTGAACCCGTCGACGATGTAGAGACCAAGAACACTGACCCAGTACCAGCTGATGATAAGAAACGCGCCAACCCACGCAGTCTTCTTTGTCCGTCTCGCTTCGTATACACTTCCGATATTGAATATCCGAACTGTGTGTCGCCCTTGAATACACATCACCAGAAGGAGTAATGAGATGAGCATAATCTCACCTCCGACCAACGCATCCCGAATTGCAGGCCAGGGTCCGTTTGTTGGCGCACCAAAGACAAATGCACCGTCGGTTTCGGGCGTTGGAGTCCCGAACATCTCCTCAGTGAGGGTTTCATAACCAGTGTTCAATCCCTCCATGAAGAGGGAGATCACCCAATCGACGACGTCTTTGAACCCCTCTAGGACGACATCAATCAGGTCCACCATAGTTAGTCCTCACTAATCGTAATCTCGCAATTATCGAATTCCTCTGACGCGGAGTAGTGGATACTGTAAGTATTGGAAACTCGGTTTGTCCCCACTCGTGTTTCTATAATGACTTCGAAGCTCCCGGTTTGTTCTTCGCTCTCACACGAAGTCCCCTCACCTCGAACGAACGCAAACGGTGAACGGTAACTGTACAGTGTGAGCTGCTCTCCCGGTTCTATGACTACCTCGTCAACCTCTGTATCTTCTTCTGGATCGTATATGCCACTGACATCATCGTTTTCATCATAGTTCGTCCCTTCCTCATCCGAGGGATATGGAACATCTCCAATAAAGAGGAGCTGCGTGATCGCATCCGGGCCATTCCCTTGGTTTTCAACAGATACGAAGGCCTCTTTTGAGATTTTATCACTCGAGCTATTCCACATCTTTTCAGGCTGATTCTTCCCGATCCCCATCTCCACGATGCTAAGATTCGGCTGAACGGACAGAGCGGACTCTTGCACAGTTTCTTCGCCCTCTAGTGCGAGAACGCGATACTCGCCTGGAGCGTATGACGTTCCAATCTCAAACGAAACCTGCTGTGCTCCTGTCGCTACGTCACGTTGACCGAACAATTCTCCATTCGGCTGGATGAGATTGACTTGGCTGACATCGGTGTCTTCCGAGAGTTCCACCACGACCGTTGTCCCATCAACAGCAACGCGCTGAAGTGGACCTTGGTCATTTTGAGATGGAGACCCATTACTGGGTGTTCCGGAGCTCTCATTTGTATTCATACACCCAGCAAGGGTTGTGAGTGCGGCGCCGGCGACTGTTCGGAGGGCGGTTCGCCTACTGATGGGTGGGGTATCTCGTGTCATGAATTGCGTTGGAAGATGTCTGCTGGACCGAGCATCCGCAGGAGGCGCTTGCCAGCGTAGAACATCACGAAGAACGGCAGGAGCTGCCAGCCGACCTCGAACACCAGCGCAAACCAGCCGTCGATCGTTCCTAGAGGGTGCCAGCGGGCCGTCGCGGTATCACTCACGTACGCCGGGTCGTGACCGAGCCACGAGCCAGAGTGGTACCGAGCCGTGTAGATGCCCGGTTCGTCGATGGTCACGATCGCCACCCCCGAGGCGTTGGTCTCGACGCGCTGATCTGCGACCGTGATGTACCCGTTCCGGGTGGTGCCGCCGATTGGATACTGACGGCTATCGTCAAGCGCAATCGGCGCACCAGTTTGATTGTCCCGCAGTTCGACCCTGAGCGTCGCTTGCGACTGATTCTGCTGGATAACCTTAACAGTAAGATTGCTGCGGTGGAGTTGTCGCTCGGAGCCGGCATCCGACTCGACGATTGACGCATTCACGCCCCGGACGATTCCCGCAACATGGAGCGCCTCTCGATCGACGTTCTCAGCTCGAACGGCGACGCCGTACGTCGTCGTGTACGATTGGTTGACGATGTCGATATTGATGTTCTCACCGATGGTGCCGACCGGAGACGGGCGGTCAGTCCCCCAGGTCTCGATGAGTTCCGGCCCGTCTCGAACCGGCTCGGCACGCGGCCCGATCCGCGAGGGATAGGCGTGGACGTACACCGGAATCGCGTCCGACTCGACGGTGGCGCTATCCGTGCGATTCGACCGGACGAGCGTGTCCCAGTTGGTGTTCCGAGCGGTGTAGAACCGCCAGATGCCACGGACCCGTGCCTCACCGTCCTCCGTGAGCGTGTACCCCTGCCACGGCCGCGACTGGAAGATGGCCACGCCGGCTTCGCCGTTCGGATACTCGGCGTAGTAGGGGTACGGCCGAGAGGTCGTAGATCTCGACGGCGATCGAATCGGAGACGTTGTGTGATTCCGTCCGATAGGTGACGTCGACGTCCGTCCGGTCACCCAGGTCGGTCCTGACGGTTTTCTTCAGCCGGACGCTAATCTCCGCTTCCAGCGTGAGATTCGCACTCCAGTCGTCCTCGATCTGGTAGTCGAGGACAGGCGTATGGGCTCCGTCACGCTCGGCGATGGTCTCGCCGTCCTTCTTCAACCGGACTTCTTCGATCTCGTGCTCCGTGAGCGACCATGAGATAGTTGTGTTGCCGGAGGAACTCCCGTTGGGGACGCGAACGCGGTAATCAACGAACCCGCGCATCGTCCCATTCGGTGCGATATAGAGTGGGGTTTCACCGGACTCGAGGTGTCCACGAGTGGAGGGCTGGACCGCGAAGATCGTTGCGTGAGCATCTTCGATGAAGACGCCGTCCTCAAGGTCCGCGTGCGGCGGATGCACGGACGTATCTGGGCCGCCGGCGTCGAGGTCCTCAAAGTCGTTCCGCGTCCACGTCGCCGCAGTCGCCGGCGGTCGTTTGAACGTACGTCCGTCCCGTTGGCGACCTGATGGACGGCGGAGCGGTTCTCGCCGTAGCGCTGGCGGTACTCTTCTTGGCTGATGTAGTTGTCCGCATCACGTGACCACAGCGTTGCCGACTCGTTTTCCGTGAGCCCATTCCCCTCCGTACCTGGTCGTGGCGGGTCAGCGGCGACGATACCCGTGACTAGGCTCGTCGCGAGCAAGCCGGCCATGAGCACGGAGAGCTCTCGGTGGTTCATAGGGCTCGCAACGGTGCTGTGGAGTGCTTACCAGGGGACGAGGTCGACGCACTGCGCCAGCGGGAGGCCCATCATTGACCCGGCGACGGTGTAGAGCGGGCCGAGGACGACGAGGACGACCGCGGACTTCATCGCCGAACGCTTGTGGCGCTTGAGCCCCTTCTTCTGCTCGGGATTGAGGGTGAACATCTCGATAAGGGAGTCAGCCTGCCAAACGATTGCGAGGCCGACGATCCCCAGCGCGGTGGTCAGCTGGAAGAACCCCTCAATCATACTCGGGAGGTTGTCTGCGCTACAGACCGCGTTACTCTGGGCTGCAACCGGTTGAACGGCAAACAGGCTCAGGAGGACGATGGTGAGCGCTGCCTGCCGAGGGATTTTCCCAGTCAGCGGTGACTCGGTGTCAGTGCTACGCTCAGGGTCGGAGGGAGTCTGGTCCTGTGACATAGCGGGTCAATCATCGGTGGCGTCTCCAGCCGTTGGCTGGTTCTGCTGCTCTTCGACGAGCGACTGGAGGTCGTCGAATCGGTTGGTGTCCTCTGCGATCTCTTCGAGGGTGTAGCCCTGCTCGCGGGCCCGTTCGAGGAGGTCGCGGAGCTCATCGGGGTCAACACCGCGGACTTCCATTTCCTCGCGGAGGGCGCGGCGATAGAGGGCGGAGGCGTTGATGTGGTCGTTCCACATCAGGTACAGGTCATCGATCTCCTCGATGGTGACTGACCTCGTAATCATACATGCGGGTATGGGTATGCACCGGCTGAGTCCCGGTACATATTGGCACGGTAGCTGGATGAGGAATAAATGCTTTCTGGCTGCCAAGTGGTGCAAATTTATCCGATAAATTATAACCAAATCACTTGTTGACCTAGTAGAAAAAAGTCTTAACCAACATCCACTGAGAAAGTTGGGCATCTGTTGGTTAAGAATGAGAATCAGCTCGCTTACTCGAGCTCTACAACCTCGCCGTTTCCGTCGTCGAGGAGCCCCTTCTCGCCTACGCCCGCGGAGAACTGACTCACGATGAACATGAACAACGTCGAGAGACGCACGAATGAGACACCTGAATTCAGACCACGGACGGCCATAACTGGAGAAATAGGTATTCGGCATGCTTAGCAGTATAAAAAAGCAGTCCACCGACTTTTCGAAGAGAATCTCGCTCGTGAACTTGATTAAGAAGCACAGATGAGTAGTAATACGCACGCAGATGGGCCACGTCTACTACCACCACCCCGGCGACAAGCAGTTCTCCCTTGACTTCGTCCATCCAGCTCCTGCCAAAATCGTCTCGAAGATCGTCGACTACGGCGACGACGTCGCTGTGAAGGTCCAGAAATACGATATCGACGAACCGTTCTACGTCATCTACACATCCCGCGTCGGCGGTGGGCCTGTTCAAGAGATTGATTTTAACCTGAACGAGTCGCTCTCAGAGATGAGTGCCGACAACAGTACCATCATCGTTCGTCTTCTCGAGATTTACCGCGCACTTATCGCTCAGAACGAAGAAGAAGAGGGAACTCCCGTTGAGGCGTACAAGAATATCGACGTCGATGCACTGCCGGACGTTCTCGACCGGACGTCGTGGGAAGGATCAGCAACAGACGTAGCGGGCCGACTCGCCTCGAACCTGATCCTCAAGCACGCGCTTCCAAATGCCAACCATCGAACCGCTGTTGCGCTGATTCAGTTCTACCTCCGGCGACTGAATCCGGATTTCGCTATGCCGGAAACCTCTGTAGAGACCGATCCAGAATCCTACGACTGGCGAGAGTGGGTGAACGAGTACATCAACGAATCGAAGCGACTGTTGACCGTTCGACGGAAGAACGTCCTCTTCAAGCACCTGTATAGCTTCGGTGCGCGGACGCTTGAGCGAAAACACGCAGTCGAGATCGATCTGACTGAATACGAGTTGGATATGTACCCAAGTGAGGCGAAAATCGCCTACGCGGAGAAGCACGAAGATCTCTGGGTAACGTTTGTTGAGGAGGCTGTCGAACGTGCCGGCTATCCGGAGCTAAAAGAGACGTCTGGCCTCTCGAAAGCAGAATTCGCCGAAAAAATCCGAGACCTCAACTAAGCGGTTCTACTAGTCTTGAAGCGTGGCGACTGTTCGGCCCGTTTCCTCGGCCTCTTCGCTGCGCGACATATTGTACGTCGCGAGCGCTTCGTCAACCGCTTGGTCAAGGCTCATTGGTTAACCTAATCTAGGTTCTCCTCCCGTATAAACGCTTGCGTCAATCGATCTGTTCGAGTGCTTCAGTTGCGACATCACCCAATTCACCGGCTTCAATATGCGAATACCGTTCACGAACCATCTCCTCCGAGTTATCGAGATAGCGAGCCGCAACAGTGTACCCGAACGCGCGGACTAGCACCTCGCCCATTCCACGTCGACCACCGTGTGGAGCAAGATAGTCGTGTTTCGGATGGTCGATGTCGATCTCTGCAGCCTCTGAGAGCCGTTGGAGAATCGACCGTGCGCCGTCCGTCGTGATCGATGGAGGCTGAATGTCCTGATCAAGCGCCAGCAGCAGGTCGCGAGCGTACTCCGCACGGCGTTCAGTGATTGCTTCTGGGCGTTCCCCTCGTTCGGCGAGGTCATCCTGGACGAGCTCTGCGAGCGTCCGTTGGTCGACGTCGGAAACACCGGCCACTGCTCCGTCGGCGGGTCCATCAGCTGGCGATAGCTTCGCAGCGGAGAAATCACTGGATCGGGGAGACTCGCGGCGTCCCACTGCTGTTTCTTCCGGTAGACGTCCATACTCCCGTCGTCGAGGGAGAGATCCTCCCAGCGGACGCCGCGCCGGCGCGGGTCGTTTGGATCTCGGAGGAGTTCGCCAACGCGGACAGCGGTGTACGCGAGGACGAACACCAGAGCCCGGTCACGAGTCGCCTTCAGCGCTACGTAGCGCGCTCGCTGCTTGTCGAGGGGGTCAGTATCCTCTGGGAGTGTCGTGTACGCCTCGACAGCGTCGCGGGCCCGTTCGTCGACGTGCCGGGTGAGCGCGTGGCGTTGCTCGGACGTCCAGGCCTGCTGGTCGCCGGGCTTGCGGCCGTCGTCCTCCGGTAACGGCGCCATCGCACTCGCCCGCTGCGCGTAATGCGCCTCGAGATACCCTTCGTTGACACACCACCCACACCAGGCAGAGATATAGCGGTAATAGGTTTGTACCGTGTTCTGCTTGAGTCCCCGATCTCCACCGAGATGTCGGGCGTACTCCCGGAACACGCGTTCGTCGAGATCGTCGAAGGTCGGTTTGCGGTCGACGTCGTCGGAGACGATCCCGGTCCAGTCGTCGGCGCCGCGGTCGCCGGCGGCCCACTCGGCGAACCGTTCAAGCTCGCGTGCAGCGTTACGTCGATAGTTCCCACCGTCGCCGCCGCGGCCTTTCCCCTTGTCCTGGAGGTAGCGCTCGAAGGAACTCGCGAGTGACTGATTAGTGCGTTCTCGAGGTGTCATCGTTCCTCGTTCGCGTACTGGTAAGTCGGACGGACGTCCTCGAAGAGCGTTTCGACGATTTCCCAGAGGATCAGGGAAGGAGTCTCGTATTCAAATGTGATCCCCCAGCGGTCCTCCGTATTGGCGGCAGAGTACTGGAAATGCGCCCGTCCGAGATCGGGATGGTCCTCGTCCTGGTGCCAGCCGGCGTGAAAGCCCGTGTTCGGATCGGTGTAGTTGATACGGAACCAGTCGTGAGGGTCCTGTCGATACCACTTGACGGTCAGTTCCGGCGAATCAGGGCCCGTTGGGGGATTAAGGCGGGCTGGATCAAAAACCGCCCGCAGCTGCTTGGCCTCGATATCGTCAGGAACGTACTCGACGGCCGTGATCTGGGGGACACGGTCGAGGACGTCCCGCTTCAATTGGGCGTAGAGGTTCGCGTTCGGGTCACCACCTGGATGCGGGACCGACATCCGTTAGCTGCTGGCCTCGGCAGACTCTGTCGTCGGAGCGAGGAAGTCCCATTCGCGGATGGCAAAGCCAACGATCTGGATACGACGCTGAAGGTGCTCCCACTCGCGGGCAATCTCACGGCGACGGTCTTCCTCGTCACCGTCAAGGGACTCGTCAGCGAGCGTTCCGCGAAGCTGATTCGGTGACTCGACGCCGAATTCGCCCTCCCAGTCGCGAATCTGCGTCTTCATATCGGCGAGACGGTCCGTAAGCTCCTCGACAGTGTGCCCGCTGTCTCGAAGCCGCATCGCCTCCTGCATCGCTTGGCGGCGATAATCTGGGTAATACGTGGTGTGAGTACCGCTTTCGTCACGGTGGAGGATGCCATCGTCGACGAGCCGATCGAGGACGCGTTTGGTCGGCTCGTGTGACCAGCCCGCTTCCGAGGCGATCCAGTTGGCCGTCTGAGGCTCCGAAAGCTGCCGGGCGGTCATCCTCACGCGGTCTTCGCCCGTGGTTTGGCGTTCCATTAGGCCCTCGGAGTTCGGTTCGTCTTCGGACATACAACACCGTTCGCGCTTTGTCTTAATATAGGTTGAGGTCATTAGTTCTATATCGAGTGCGTTTCTTCGCCATCGCCTCGACCCCGGCTGAGGAGAGTCAGAGCAAACTCGGAGCCCGGTCTTGTCGGCTCTACCCGGGGGAAGCGCCGTTGTGAGGGGGTTGCAGCATTCGTGCTTCACCGACGGCGTCGGGGTACTTCAAACTGGTCGTGATTATTGGCATAATCAGGACCACTTGCTGTATTAGCCCCATCGAGAGAAATCGAGTATCTGGAGCCTCTTAGCACCGAAATTCCGCACTATAGGAAATTATATATCGTATATCGCTATACAAAATACCAGGCCTCGTTTTCCCCACAGTTTCGGAGGATAGGCCAGTTCCAAGTCGAATCTCCGCCGGTTCGTGGTCTATTTCCCAACGAATCGCTCGATTCCTGTTCATTCAGAACGAGATAATCGGACGAGCATGGGAAATTGCGCGGATTTTTGTGCTCCTACAGAGCGTCGCCACTCCCAAGCGGTGACCCCGGTGGAGAATCGGTCACTCAGTCGGGCGGAATCAATGCCGAAACGACGATCTCGACACACTCACCCGCAGTCAGGACCGGCGCATAGTCCATTTCGCCATCGACGCCCGCTTTCAGCAGGAAATCCGTGAGTCGCCAGATATTGTAGAGGAGTACGGCGAACACGAAGTAGAACAGCCGGACGCGGTAGTCTTTTGAGGAGGTCTTCGCGAGGAAATCGCCCTTGATAGACTTGTACTCGTTTTCGATCTGCCAGCGGCGGCTGTAGCGGCGACAGAACGACTCGGCCTCATCGGGGCCGACTCGGAGATTCGTGGCGAAGACAGTCGTCCCCTCACCACTCGTCGACGGCACGTACAGAAACTGCATCGAGTGACTTCCCGATTCGACGTGAACGGACGCTGATTCGACCGCTACGTTTTGTCCATCGGCATCCATTGTTTCGATGACCTCCCGCTCAGTGCTATTGATCCGTGTGGGAACGAGGTAGTTCACGCCGAGATTCGAGAGTGTCTGGTAGACTCGCTTAGAATCGAACTCCCGGTCACAAAGCACCGTCTCTACGGGGACGTGTTCTTTCGCTCGTTGAACGAGCCGCCGAACTACACGGTGAACCTGATTCGGCGGATTCCTATCCCACGCTGAGCTCTCCCGAATCGGCTCCACAGCGAGCACGAGCGGGATGTTCTCGCCGACAATCGAGAGCGTCGCGAACTTGAAAACCCGTTCTTCTTCACCTTTTGTACCGCTGACCATCGGCATCGCCTCGACCTCGCCGTAGTAAGGAACTGTCGTGACGTCGATCGCGGCCGTCACGGGTCGTCGGAACGAGGCTTCCTCCCCGATTACCGAGAGTAGTCGGTCGCTGGCCCGGTCGAACCCCTCGATCAGCGCTTCCGGCTCAAATTGCTTGACCGCCCGCAAGTGCGTGTCCCCGTGTGGACCATATTCTTCGCCACGCCTGTACTGGAAGCGAGCAGCTCCCTGCGCAGTGCCACAACCAACCATCCCCATGAACGTCTGTAGCTCGAAGAACTGCGTATCCTCGTAGGAGGCGTTCTGCGCTCGATCAGAATCGAATCCGTCAAATCCGTGGTCCCGTGCGAGGCGTGTCGTCCGGTGAACCTGCTCGTCCGAAAACTCAGTGCCTGTAGAGTGGGTTTGCTCATCGTCGTCGGCCGACTCTGGGTTCGAGTCAGTGACCTCCTCTTTCGGACGCACCACGGGGACAGGAGGTCCGTAGTCGTGGACCTCTTTGACGACGAAGTGAGCGGCGACGGTCACGTATTCGCGGACCCCATCGTCGAAGCGCTTGCGCCAAGTGCGCGAGAGAACCGACTCGTCAGGAACGTGGTCTAGCCCGAACGGTTCGGCGAGCTCCTGATGCGTTTCGAGAGTCCGATAGCTGTCGCCGGTAATCTCCCGATACATAAACAGCCGGAGCATCCCCTGGAACGAATCGGATGCCGGGTGCCAGTCCGGGTAGCCGTCTTGGAGATGTTTTGTGTAGAGCGTGACGCCGCTCACCGCAGCTCGGAGACACGCTCGATCTCGCAGTGTTTCGCTGAGCTCGATTCCGGTTTTATAGGCGTGGGTCAGCCGGCGGGCACGGTCCGACAGCGGGTCCAAGATCTCTGACATCGTTTTTCAGTTGTATAGATGTTACAAAAAATATGCGAATATGTTATTTATGTAGTCTAGTCTGGCTCAAATAGTCGGCCCAGTTGTCTCAGGTTGAGTATATTACCATATCATACACGGATACAGCTATTCATCCAAATCAATATCGGACCCGGTGTCCGGGTGTCCTACCAGTAATAAATAAAAACCGGCAGCAAGGAATACGAGCATACCGATTTCAATAACCGTTCTCGCTGTCCCACTCGGATTTCCTAACAAGACAAATAATTGTGGAGCGTACGTTTGAAATAATAACCCAACCAGCAACAGGACACTACCAATCCGTGTAGGTTGACTCATCCGGGACCAACGGTATGCCCAAGCAACACCGGCACCGAGTAATAAAATCGTTCCGAGTACCGTCCGGAGGGTAAGTTCGAGCGGGGCCATTATATCTGAATTTGCGAGGAGATCATAAATCAGTTAGGTCAACAGAGCGGCTTCGGACCAAGGCATGGGTCGCAGAGAAAGCCCAGCTTTGGGGCTGAAATAATCGCTCCCAAACAAGTCGTACAGGTCTTGAATTCTTTGAAAACGCCACACAGGGAGCAGGCCGCAAAAATACCTCCATATGCGCGTGCCAACCGGTACCAACAATTCAAGTCTGGCACACATGGGCCGCATGGTAGGAGAGCGGCGGTTTGGACGCCGTCATTAACCGAGAAGGTGGATACAGCCCCAGAATCATCAGTTTCGTCCTCTATTTCATCAAGTAAGTCACGGTATTCTTCAGTCGTCAGTGAGGTCTCTTGAGTGTTCAATTCACCACTTTCTGCTGAAGTTGAAACAACATCTGCACGTGCAGTATCTTCTCCAGTGTCAATATAGGTGACCGTAGTATAGGTCGGTGGGGAGTCGTCTCGATCGTCCCACCCGAGGAAAGCGTCGGGGATTCGTTCCACATCCTCGTCGGTTTGAAGAGATACGCCCGTATCGAAAGGAAGATCGACGGTCCGATAATCGATATCTACATCCCCGACGCCCCGTATTCGAAAGGCAACGGCGTCCTCAGGTTGTTTGTTATAACTATGTTCAGAGGCGGCATCATTCAGGAGCTGCTGAACATCGCTGTTACCCAGCGCGTCGTCAACTGCTTCTCTACGACGTTTCCCGGCCAGTCGTTGAATGACAACCTCTCGTTCGCCGTTAGTGCTATCGCTTCCATCACCAAGATCCTTTTTATTGTCTGCAGTGGCAACTCCCGGCACGAGCGTTGTAGCGATTCCCAGAGATCCAATCTTTAGAACTGTCCGGCGGTCAACACCTGGGCGCGGATCGGGACTACTCCGTATATCCGACAATTTTTCCCACGTCTCGGTACAACCACCACCATCATCGACAGCGTCGTTCAGTTCGGCTTGGTACTGGTCTGGGTCGGAGTCTGGTTTTTCCATGGTAACACACCACTTGCCATTCTTTCGCGGTTTGTATTCATGTTAATTGATGAGTACCCCTCCCAGACTACTCCCACCCCCCTCACTTGCTGAGGGTCCCCCTCAAGCTGTACACATACCATTGACATAGTTCGTGTACAGCCAATTAACCTCCCCAGAACTGAATACGCTCACGCTACTAGAACCCGCTAATGAAACAACCCGATCCCGCCGATTTTGAAGCGCTCATCGCAGACCGGTCGGGTTTTCTCCGTGTCCTCACCGCGGCGCCACGCTCAAAACGCGACCTTACCGAATTGTTCGACTGTTCGCGCTCGACGATTGATCGAGTGTTACGCTCGCTCGCTGACGCATACCTCGTTGAGTACCAGGACGGTGAATGGCACGCAACCGCCGCCGGGAGTGTGTGCATATCGCAAACACGACGAGTACGCCTCGTTCCTCACCGACCTCGCCGACGCAGCACCGATCCTCGCCTGCGCTCCCCACCGAGACCCCCATCGGTGAAGCGTTTCTTCCCGGGATCAACTGCGCATATTGCCGAGAGCAGTGT
>NZ_WPCD01000265.1:0-4306 GCF_009741955.1 Halogeometricum sp. CBA1124
CGCGAGGAGGGCGACGGCCGCGAAGGGGGCGAACGCCGCCACGTCCAGTACCGGCGCGGCGAGCGCTAACGTCCCCACGAGGGCGAATCCGCCCGCCCGACGGAGCCTCGGTTGCACACAGTCGGATATCGCAGACTCGCACTTAACCCTCCCGACATTGACTATCGCGTCGGACGGGCGGACGGACGCCGACGGACGGGCGTTCGCGCCCACGCCGCGAATCGGTGCCGTTTAGCGGCGGGAGGACGCTCTCCGTGGTGTGGGACTGTACGACGGCTACCTCGCCCTTCGACTCCGCCGCCACGAAGCCGACCCGCCGGCGCACGTCGCGGTGGTCATCACGGAACGTGACCTCCTCGAACAGGGGGCCTACGAGACGCTGGAGGACTTCCTCCAGTGGGCGTTCGAGTTCGGCGCCGAACGCGTCACCGTCTCGGTGAGCGTCCTCGACGAGGCTGTCGTCCCGACGCTGGAACGCGAACTCCGCGACGTCGAGTCGCCACGCCCCGTCGCCGTCCGCGGCCCCGGCGACAGGGAACGCGCCGACGAACCGGTGCAGGTGAGCATCGGCCTCGGCGGCAAGCGCGAGTTCGCCGACGTCGTCCGCGACATCGCCGACGACGTGGAGTCTGGCGACCTCTCGCCCGAGGACGTCGCCGCCGAACACGTCGAGGAGCGACTCGTCTTCCCCGACGAACCCGACCTGCTCATCAAGACCGGCGCGGAGCGTCTCTCGGACTTCATGATCTGGCAGTCCGTCTACTCGGAACTCTACTTCACCGACGTGAACTGGCGGGACTTCCGCAAGCGCGACTACCTGCGCGCGGTCCTCGACTTTCAGAACCGACAGCGGCGGTTCGGCCGATAGGCCGAATCTCGTCGGATTCGGTCCGCCCGCCGGCCGCGAACGCCGGCGAGCGCTCCCAAACGTTTGTGCGGGTCGCGGCGAAACTGGCCGGCATGGTTCCTCTGCCCACCGACGGCCCTCCCGGGGTGGGAGACGACGTCGCGACGACGGGGACGGGGCTCTCGAGACTCGTGGACGTGCAGAACCGGCAGTTCAAGGCCGTCTCCTGCACCCGGTGCGGGTACACGGAGTTCTACCGAACCGGCGAGTCGGACGCGCTCCTCGACCTGTTCTTGGGCTGAGACACGGTCGGACTCGGCGGCCTGTCGGGCCCCGTTGGACTGGGCTCAGTCCGCCGCTTCGGCGTCGCCCTGCCGTTCCAACTCGGCGACGACTTCCTCGGCCCCGGCCGAGGGCAACTTCTCCCGGAGGCGACTCGCGACGGTCTTGGCCTCCGCGAGTTCCGTCTCGGCCGCGGAGCGGACGAGCGCCACCGCTCGCTCCGTTCGGGTGCGCTGCCACGACTTCTCGCGGGACTCGTACGTGCGGAGGCCGCGGAGGAAGTCGACCTTGGAGAACTCGGGCCAGTAGGGGGCACAGAAGTAGACGGCCGCCTCGTTGCCGTTGGCGTGCCACGGGAGGAAGTTCGAGGTTCGCTCGTCGCCGCCCGTCCTGATGATGAGGTCCACGTCGCGGGCGGGTTGCCGGCAGAGTCGCTCGTCCACCTCGTCGACGGTGACGTCGTCGGGCGAGAGCGCTCCCGACTCCACGTCGCGGGCCACGTCGCGGACGGCGCCGAGCAGTTCGGCCCGGCCCCCGTAGGCGAGGGCGATGTTGAGCCGGAAGTTGTCGTAGTCGCTCGTCCGGTCCTCGGCGTAGTCGACGGCGTCGCGGAGGCGCGCCGGGAGGCGTTCCGTCTCGCCGATGGCGCAGATGCGGACGCCGGACTCGTGGACTCTGTCGGCGTCGGCGAACTCGTACAGTTTGTCCTCCATCAGGTCGAACAGGGGGTCGAGTTCCTCCTGCGGCCGGTCGAAGTTCTCCGTCGAGAACGCGTACAGCGTCAGTTCCTCGACGCCGGACTCGTCGCACCAGTCCAGCACCCGTTCGCTCGTCTTCGCGCCCTTCTTGTGACCGTCCGGGGCGTCGTCGCCGTGGCTACGGGCGTAGCGTCGGTTGCCGTCCTGAATGATGGCCACGTGTTCGGGACTGCTACCGAGTTCACGGCGCAGCATCCGCTCGTAGGCGCCGTTGAACTGCCGACGAAGCCACTCTCTCATTGGAGGTGAAACCGCACCGAGACGTATGATTCTTTTCGTTCTCGCAGCACGTCCGGGCGAGTCCGACGTTCTGCGAGTAGAGACAGTCTTTCTGAGGCAATTATTCGTGGCGGACGAATTCCGCCGGCGAACCGTCACCCGTTTATCTCTCGTCGGCTATCGTCCACGTATGAGCGAGACCGTAGACGATGACCTCTACAAGCGCACGCTTGCACTCCTCGAACCCGGCGACATCGAACTCGTCGGGGCCATCGTCCACACCGACCTCTCCGGGCAGGAGGACCTGGAGATGCAGGAACTCACCGTCGAGATAAACGAGGTCATCTCGGACCACGCCGAGAAGGGCGAGACGTACATCTACGCCGGGAACGACACGCCCGACTTCTCGTCGAACCAGTTTCAGGGGCTCACCATCGACGACGAGTCGTTCGTCTGGGAGTGCCAGCAACTCCTCCGCGGCGGGACGTTCGACCTCGTGTTCTACTACGAGGCGGGCGTCGAACAGGAGGCACTCGCGGCCGACCTGGACGCCCTCGACCACGTCGAACGCGTGACTCAGGTCCCGTAGGCGCGGTTCGGACGGTCCGGACGTGACGCGACGGCGGCGTCGATTCGTCCATAGCTAACCGCACCTTTTCACCCCGTCCGCACTCGTTTCGAGTAGTGAACGACTCGAATCGAGCGCCCGAACCCCCGGCTTCGAGACGCTTATCCTCGCGCACACCTGAGGGGCAATCATGAGCAGGGCCGACGTCGATAGAGCCGAGTTGACGACGCTCGACCGGGCCATCGTCAACGCCTTTCAGGGTGGATTTCCGGTGGTCGAACGGCCGTTCGAACCGGCCGCGGCGGCGCTTCGCGAACGCGGCGTCGAGGTGACCGCGGACGAACTCCTCGAACGGGTCCGCCACCTCGACGACGAGGGCGTGTTGACCCGCTTCGGCGCACTCGTCAACGCCGAGGAGATAGGCGGGACGCGACGCTGGTCGCCATGCACGCCCCCGAGGACCGGTTCGACGAGGTGGCCGAGCAGGTGAACGCACACCGCGAGGTTGCGCACAACTACGAACGCGAGCACCCGCACCTCAACATGTGGTTCGTCGTCAGCGTCGCCGACGAGGACCGCGTGGCGGAGGTGCTCTCCGAGATAGAGTCGGAGACGGGCCAACCGACGTACAACCTCCCCAACGCGCGACGAGTTCCGCGTCGAGGCGAAGTTCATGCTCGACGGGCCGGTGCCCGACGGCGACGTGGACCTGTCGGACCTCGGACCGGCGGTCGAACCCGAGGACCGCCGGACGCTGACGCCGGCCGAACGCGACCTCGTGTTGGAGATACAGGGCGGCCTGCCCGTCTCGGCCACGCCGTACGCCGACGTGGCGGACGCACTCGACGCCGACACCGAGTGGGTCGTCCGGACGATAAAGCGGTTCGACGTCGAGGGGAAGGTCCGTCGCGTCGGCGTCATCCCGAACCACTACGCCCTCGGCTACACCGAGAACGGCATGACCGTCTGGAACGTCCCCGACGACGTGGTGCAGGACGTGGGGCCCGCCGTCGCCTCGCTGGACTTCGTGACGCACTGCTACCGGCGGCCGCGGCACGAGGGCGTCTGGCCGTACAACTTCTTCGCGATGACGCACGGCCGGACCGAGGCGGAGAGCCGAGAACGAATCGAACAGGTGCGCGACGTGATGGCCGAGTACTGGGACGTGGACGACCGGACCACCGACGACGAACAGGGCGACTGGGACACCCTGTTCTCGACGCGCATCCTGAAGAAGACCGGAATCAGGATGGCCGAACGGGCCGACGCGAACACGGAGTAATCACGAGATGGTGGGGAACAGCACGGACGGCGAGGGGGACAGGACGAAGACGGACGACCGCAGCACAGAGACGGACGAACGCGAGTCGAATCAGGAGGCCGAAACCGAGTGATACCGCTGTACCACGACTTCACGGACGAACGCGTCCTCGTCTTCGGCGGCGGCCCCGTCGGCGCGCGGAAGGCCCGGCGGTTCGCCGCGGAGGCCGCGGTGACCGTCGTCAGTCCCGACTTCGAGGCCGAGGACTACGGCGACGCCGAACTGGTCCGCGCGGCACCGTCGCCCGCGGAGGTGCGAGACTGGGTCGACCGCGTCGAACCGTCGCTGGTGGTCGCCGCGACGGACGACGA
>NZ_WPCD01000285.1:0-3326 GCF_009741955.1 Halogeometricum sp. CBA1124
GGATGAGCGACCGGCCTCCGACCGCGCGACATCTCCGTGCACTCGACCGCTGAGCGACGCGTCACTTCCCTCGCCCGTGTGAGCTCTCGCGGCAGGGCGGCCACGAAGGTATGAAACCGCATGACGAAGCGCCGCCGGTTCGACGGCCTTTTATGTTCCCCTGCCATTCGTAGAAATACGCGGGGCGCCCCGGGACACTCCCGGCGCGCCACTCTCCGAACGCCCTCCGATCCCACCGGCCGACTACGTCGGCCGCGCTGGGAGTGCATCGCACTCTCACGCCGCCGACGATACGACGGGCTTAAGTGGTCGAGCGCATTTCGGAATAATGCGAACGACACACCGCGACCGCGACACGGTTCAACCCCGTGTCGCACTCTCGGACGCACCGTCCTCTCGCGAGGACACTCACGAAGCGCGGAACGATGCCCTTAAGGCGTCGAACGCGCTACGTTCAAGTCCGAAGTCATGAGGATTCCACCCCTGCGGTCCGCCGTACAGATGGAATCTGATGTTAGCCTTGGTAGTTCGGTGCCACCCGTTCGGTGACACCGAGCACCACGAACGGACCACGCAATGGAGATGATTCGTCACCAGACGAATACATCCCGCCAAACCCCCCTTCACAGGGGACCATTCCGGTTGATCCTGCCGGAGGCCATTGCTATCGGAGTCCGATTTAGCCATGCTAGTTGCGCGAGTTCAGACTCGCAGCAGATAGCTCAGTAACACGTGGTCAAGCTACCCTGCAGACACGGACAACCTCGGGAAACTGAGGCTAATCCGCGATACCGATCCCACGCTGGAATGCCGGGATCCACAAACGCTCCGGCGCTGCAGGATGCGGCTGCGGCCGATTAGGTAGACGGTGGGGTAACGGCCCACCGTGCCGATAATCGGTACGGGTTGTGAGAGCAAGAGCCCGGAGACGGAATCTGAGACAAGATTCCGGGCCCTACGGGGCGCAGCAGGCGCGAAACCTTTACACTGCACGCAAGTGCGATAAGGGGACTCCGAGTGCGAGGGCATATAGTCCTCGCTTTTGAGAACCGTAAGGTGGTTCTCGAATAAGAGCTGGGCAAGACCGGTGCCAGCCGCCGCGGTAATACCGGCAGCTCAAGTGATG
Organism: Halogeometricum sp. CBA1124; assembly: GCF_009741955.1. Lineage (NCBI taxonomy): Archaea > Methanobacteriati > Methanobacteriota > Halobacteria > Halobacteriales > Haloferacaceae > Halogeometricum > Halogeometricum sp. CBA1124. Next base: position 1,127 of record NZ_WPCD01000285.1, read on the forward strand.
GCCAATCTTATTGGGCCTAAAGCGTCCGTAGCTGGCCGTGAAAGTTCGTCGGGAAATCCATCCGCTCAACGGATGGGCGTCCGGCGAAAACTTCACGGCTTGGGACCGGAAGGCTCGAGGGGTACGTCCGGGGTAGGAGTGAAATCCTGTAATCCTGGACGGACCGCCGATGGCGAAAGCACCTCGAGAAGACGGATCCGACAGTGAGGGACGAAAGCTAGGGTCTCGAACCGGATTAGATACCCGGGTAGTCCTAGCCGTAAACGATGTTCACTAGGTGTGGCACAGGCTACGAGCCTGTGCTGTGCCGTAGGGAAGCCGAGAAGTGAACCGCCTGGGAAGTACGTCCGCAAGGATGAAACTTAAAGGAATTGGCGGGGGAGCACTACAACCGGAGGAGCCTGCGGTTTAATTGGACTCAACGCCGGACATCTCACCAGCTCCGACTACAGTAATGACGGTCAGGTTGATGACCTTACCACGAGCTGTAGAGAGGAGGTGCATGGCCGCCGTCAGCTCGTACCGTGAGGCGTCCTGTTAAGTCAGGCAACGAGCGAGACCCACGCACCTAATTGCCAGCAGCAGTTCCGACTGGCTGGGTACATTAGGTGGACTGCCAGTGCCAAACTGGAGGAAGGAATGGGCAACGGTAGGTCAGTATGCCCCGAATGAGCTGGGCTACACGCGGGCTACAATGGCCGAAACAATGGGTTGCTATCTCGAAAGAGAACGCTAATCTCCGAAATTCGGTCGTAGTTCGGATTGAGGGCTGAAACTCGCCCTCATGAAGCTGGATTCGGTAGTAATCGCATTTCAGAAGAGTGCGGTGAATACGTCCCTGCTCCTTGCACACACCGCCCGTCAAAGCACCCGAGTGAGGTCCGGATGAGGCTATCGCAAGATAGTCGAATCTGGGCTTCGCAAGGGGGCTTAAGTCGTAACAAGGTAGCCGTAGGGGAATCTGCGGCTGGATCACCTCCTAACGATCGGGACTGGGGCGACGCCCCAGCCCACCTTTGGCAGTCCGTTCATGTGCTCCCGTTCGCCGAACGGGCACCTTAGAACTACCAAGGCTAACACGGGCCCGTAGCTCAGCGGCAGAGCACCTCCTTTGCAAGGAGGAAGCCCTGGGTTCAAATCCCAGCGGGTCCATACTCTCCGGGAGCCACCCTCGATCCGAGTCCCTTAAGTGTGGGCAGGAGAGAGGATGACTCCCGAAGACGAAACCGATGCACTATCCCGCGAGAGCGCGGATAGGAAGGGTTCGACGGACGCTCCGGAAGTCCACCGGACGTTCGATGACAACCGTATGTACGCGTGCAATCCAGACGCCCACTGAACCCGTTCACCCGGGAACACGTGGACGTCCGATACAACTGTAACTGGCTACTGTACTGGCTGGTGAATGGCTCGGCTCGAGAGCCGACGAAGGACGTGCCAAGCTGCGAAAAGCCTGAGGGAGCCGCATGGAGGCGAAGAACTCAGGATCTCCGAATGGGAATCCCTACAACAATTGCCTCGCGCAATAGGGAACGTTCCGAATTGAAACATCTTAGTAGGAACAGGAACAGAAAGCAATCCGCGATGTCGTCACTAACGGCGAGTGAACGCGACACAGTCCAAACCGAATCCGCAAGGAAATGTGGTGTACGGACAATCTATAACGGATCACAATCTCACGAGAAGTCTCCTGGAACGGAGCGTGATACAGGGTGACAACCCCGTATCGTGAGAGCGCGATCCCGAGATTGCTCCAGAGTAGCGGGGGTTGGATATCCCTCGTGAATCTCGCAGGCATCAACTGCGAAGACTAAACACTCCTCGAGACCGATAGCGAACAAGTAGCGTGAGCGAACGCTGAAAAGCACCCCGAAAAGGGCGGTGCAATAGGGCCTGAAATCAGTCAGTGATAGAGCGACGGGGCATACAAGGTCCTCCGAAAAATGACCGTGGGGCGACCCACCAGTAAGAATCGGAGGAAGCCGGTGTTCCGTCGTACGTTTTGAAAAACGAACCAGGGAGTGCACTTACTTGGCGAGTCTAACGGATCATCCGGGAAGACGCAGGGAAACCGACAAGGCCGCAGCATTGCGAGGGCCGCCGTGTTCAAGCGCGGGGAGTCAAGTGGGTGCTACCCGAAACCAGGTGATCTACACGAGGGCAAGACGAAGCGTGGCGAAAGCCACGTGGAGGTCTGTTA
>NZ_WPCD01000191.1:0-6917 GCF_009741955.1 Halogeometricum sp. CBA1124
TCGGCCTTGTTCGGGTTCGTCCCGTACTCGTTCACCTCGGCGGCGTCAGCGAGGTTGTCGCCGTCGGTGTCGGCCTTCGTCGGGTTCGTCTCGTGGGTGTTTATCTCCTCGCCGTCGGTGAGGCCGTCGCCGTCGGTGTCGGCCTTGTTCGGATTCGTTCCGTACGTCCGAATCTCGGCCGCGTCCGAGAGGCCATCGTCGTCGGTGTCGGCCTTCACCGGCGAGGTGGAGTGCTGGTTCACCTCCGCGCCGTCGCTGAGACCGTCACCGTCCGTGTCCGCCTCCGTCGGGTTCGTGTTGTAGGTCGACACCTCCAGCGAGTCGCCGAGTCCGTCGGCGTCGGAGTCGGACTCCGTCGGGTCGGTCCCGTGCGTGTTGACCTCTTCGCCGTCGTTGAGGCCGTCACCGTCGGTGTCGGCGGTCCGGAACCCCGTCTCGCCGTTCACCTCCGCCTCGTTCGTGAGGCCGTCGCCGTCCACGTCACCGCCCTTCGTCATCACGAACACCGCGCCCTTCGAGACGACCGTCTCTCCGTCGGACCCGTTCACGTAGACGGTCTGGGGTCCCGTGGCGTCGGCCGGCCAGTTCGACACCGAGAGCGCCGTCGTGGTCGTACCGTTCCCGGGCGCGCACGCGGTGGACGTGTTCCCGCCCTCGGCACCGATGCAGACCGACGCGGTGGTCGAGACCGGCTGCGACGTCTGGACGCGCATCTCGGTGGGGGACGACTGCCAGACGTACGCGGTGCCGTCGATGGTCGCGACGGTCTCCGTGGTGACCGTCACGCCGGAGGCGGCCGCGACCGGCGCACCGACTGCGCCCACGAGGACGAGGGCGGCCACGACGAACGAGAGAGCGGAACGGAGTGCGGTTGCGGACATGTCGATTCCTGTCGTACGTATAGTCTACACGTTTCACTCAAAAACTTACTGGCTCGTGTCGGTATATCGGGATAATATGACGCTAAAACGGTGAAATTCTGAAGAAATTCAAGATAAACGACTGGTAGGTGTGTGGACTGTTGACGGCTGTTCTGACGCTGGAGGCCCGCTCGCGAAGCGTCTCGTTCGAACGAAGTCGCCGCGCTGAAACAGTTCTCTTTTCTAATCCGTTAACGGCGGTCTCGCGGACGGAACAGTCGTGAAACGGTGGAAGTAATCGGAACGAGCACTACCGTCTTTACCCGTCCCGCCAGTTGAGTAGTCGATGGCATCCCACGGACGCTCGACCGACGGCGGACGGCACCCTCCCCGCCGTGCCGTCTCCGTCTGAGGGTCCAGGCCATCGTCAGGTGACAGACACGCGGTTCCGGACGACTCGCCGGTACGGAGGACCCCACTCCGGGCACCGGCGACGACCCCCGCTCCCCCGCCGTACTCCCCACGACGGCGCTCCCATCCCGCATCCGCGGGGGTCGAACCCGTCGCATCCCCAGCGACTCATCGCGTTCGTCCGACCGCGCACCGGTGCACCACGGTACGTCGCATCCCCAAGGCGTCCCCGTGGTCGTGCCCCGGTGCCCGGACGTCGCGTCCGGGCCGCGTTTCTCTCGTACTCACGCGCGAGCCGCTCGGCACTCTCCTTCCAAAACGAAAGCCTTAGAGGGCGCTATGTGGTTTGGAGTCGCCTAAGGTGGCTTGTTTCTGCTTATTTCGACTGGAACGATGAAACCGGACGCAACGGGTACTGGTGCCTTTATCCCTCACGGCTGTCTGCCGAATCGATGGTAGATCGAAAGATCCTGGCTGCTGGACTCGTCGCAGCGCTCCTGCTCTTCGCAGGGTGCTCGGGTTCCAGCGGTGCGAGCACGGAGAACGGTACAGCCGCGGGCGAAAGTACGGTCGACGAAGACACGGTGACCGAGATGGAAGAGACGAGCGAGATGGCCACCGAGGAGTCCTCGATGGAGACGACTGAAGAGTCCTCGATGGAGACGACCGAGGAAGAGATGACCGAAGAGGGGATGACCGAAGAAGAGACGACGGAGAGTTCCCTCGAAGAGACGTCCGAGAACGAGACGCTCGGTAACGAGACGACCGAGAACGAGACGATGACGAACGAGACGTCCGAGACCGAGACGGAAGCGTAACGGACGACACTCGACTCGGTCATCGAACGCACGCGTGTGACTCCCCGCGTTCGGTGATTCGGCCCTCACGACGGTTACTTTTCTTCGAACCGCCGACGACATCCAGCGTCGCTATCGCCCCGACGCCGCGCGCCGTCGACCGTTCACTCGTCGAGGCGGGCCATCTCGCCGTCCGTGAGTTCGAGGTGCGACGCGGCGACGTTCTGCTTCAGGTGTTCGACGCTCGACGTGCCCGGAATCGGAAGCGTCACCGGCGAGTGCTGCAGCAACCACGCGAGCATCACCTGGTACTCGGTCGCGTCGTGGTTCGCGGCGACGGAGTCGAGGACGTCCGCCTTCGCCCCGAGGTCACCTGCCGCGAGGGGGTACCACGGGATGAACCCGATGTCGTAGTCCTCGCAGGCCGCCAGCACGTCGTCGTCCTCGCGGTCTGTGAGGTTGAACTGGTTCTGAACCGTCGCCACGTCCACGATGTCGCGGGCCGTCTCCAACTGCTCGACGCTCACGTTGCTGAGTCCGACGTGTCCTATCACGCCCTCGTCTTTCAGTTCGGCCAGCGCCGTCACCGACTCCTCGAAGTCCACGTCCGGGTCGGGCCGGTGGAACTGGTAGAGGTCGATGCTGTCCACACCGAGTCGGTCCAGACTGCAGAGGTGGGCGTTGCGGAGGTAGTCGGGGTCGCCGTGCGGAAGCCAGTCGCCGTCGCGGTTGCGCAGGAGTCCGCCCTTCGTGGCGACGACTAGGTCGTCAGGATACGGCGCGAGGGCGTCCCGGATGAGACGTTCGCTCACGCCCGGTCCGTAGGAGTCCGCGGTGTCGATGAAGTCCACGCCGAGGCTCACCGCCGTCTGGAGGACCCGTTCCGCGTTCTCCACGTCGTCGGGTTCGCCGATGATGTCCTCGCCCGTGACGCGCATCGCCCCGAAGCCGAGGCGGTGGACCGTCAGTTCGCCGCCGATGTCGAACGTATCGCTCTCGTTCTGAAGCATCGTTCCGCTCGACGGCCGGCAGATGCCTAAACGGACCGGCACCGGAACCTTGGGACCGATTCACACGAATTCGCCCGCGAGACGCCTCCTGTCCGTCAGACAAACGGCAGACACGACACAAGACTTTTACCCAATCTCGCGTACTTTCGGGTACGGTAACAGGGCGACGGTCCGCGGGCGCGCCGGGTAGGGGTACTTGACGCGAACGCCGACTGTCGTCCCTTCCTCAATTTCATCGGAGAACGCGCCGAGCGACGGCCACGTCGAACCGGGTGCTTCGGGACGAATACCCTCGTCGTTCGTTTGAATCGCCGAGAGACGCTGCTCCCGGCGTTCGAGTACGTAGAAGTGCGGCGGTGACCGCGTGTCGCGCGACTCCGCTCAGACCTCGGGCGTCTCCATCACCTGCGGGACGCCCTGCGCCACTATCGTCTCGCCGACGACGTACGACGAGGCGGGCGAGGCGAGGAACTGCGCGAGGTCGGCTATCTCCTCGGTCGTCCCGATGCGACGCTGGACCTCCTCGCGGTCGATGTTGTCGGCGGAGACGCCCATCTGCGACTCCACGCCCGGCGTGGCGACGAACCCGGGAGCGATGCAGTTCACGCGCACGTCGTCGCCGGCCCACTCGTAGGACAGACTGGTAGTGAGGTTGACGCGCCGGCCTTCGCCGCGCCGTAGTGACTCATCATCGGCGACCCCTGCGTCCCGGCGACGCTGGCGAAGTTGATGACCGTCCCGCCGCCCTCCTTCAGATATTCGCCGGCGACCTGCGTGCAGTGGTACGTCCCCGTGAGGTTGATTCCGACGATGGTCTCCCACCCGTTCTCGGAGATGTCGTCGAACGACGCCATGAACGACGCGCCCGCGTTGTTCACGAGACAGTCGAGTCCGCCGAACTCCTCGACGGTGGCCTCGACGAGTGCCTCCACGGCGTCCCGGTCGGTCACGTCGCACTCGACGGCCAACGCGCGGCCGCCGTCGCCCTCGTTTATTTCCTCGGCGACGGGGTCCACGTTCTCCTGTTCGCGCGAGCAGACCACCACGTCCGCGCCCTCGGCGGCGAAGCGTTCGGCGATGGTCTTGCCGATGCCGCTGGACGCCCCCGTCACGATGGCCGTCTGGCCGGCGACGCCGAATCGGTCCGTCATCGCGCCGCCTCCGTCTCCGCTGTCTCTGTCGTCATGCTGTCTCTCTACTCTCGTGCATCGTTAATCAAACCTCTGCTGGAGTTAGCAACGTAAAAACGCGGCCGACCATCCCCCGGAAATCTTTATCCGACCTTGCGCACAACTGTGTGCATGGGCGAGACAGAGTATCGAAACGTCCGGCTCACCGAAGACGCGTACCAGCGACTCAAGATGCGCAAGCGGGAGGGGGAGTCGTTTTCGGACACCGTCGCTCGAATCGCCGGAGAACGGTCGCTCCTCGATCTAGTGGGTGTCCTCTCCGACGAGGAGGCAGACGCGATGCGCGATGCGATTCGGGAACGAGAGGAGGACTCGCGTGCCCGCCTCGATAGACTCGTAGACGAGATGGACCCGTGATAGTCGACACGAACGTCCTGATTCGGTTGATGCAGGGCGGCGACCGCACGATCGAGAAAGTCAGGGAGTTAGAGAACCAACACGTTCCGCTCGCACTCTCGGCGATGACGTTGTTCGAACTGTACCATAGCGTCGAACGAGTGAACGCCCCGGAGGAACGGCGGCGGCGTATCGAGACGGTACTCGACTCGAAGCCGATCTACCCCGCAGACGGCACCGTGATGAAGAAAGCAGGCCGTCTCGACGGACGACTGACCGGCGAGGGCCGCGAAATCGGAATCGGCGACACCGTCATCGCAGCGACGGCACTCGTTCACGAGGAACCCGTTCTCACCGAGAACGTCGCGCACTTCCGGCGAATCGACGAACTCGACGTCGAGTCCTGCTGAGTTACTCCCCGTACCGCGTGATGCCCTCGATGGCGGACGGGTCCACGTCGCGGAAGGAGTCGCGCGCGACGACGCGCTTGTGCACCTCGTCGGCGCCGTCGATGAGACGGAACGCGCGCACGTCCTCGTAGAAGTCCGCCAGGGGCAGGTCCTTGCCGATGCCGTTGCCGCCGCACAGTTGCAGGCAGTCGTCTATCACCTCTTGGACGACGTTCGCCGCGAACACCTTCGACATCGAGACGGGGACGCGCGCCTCCTCGCCGGCGGCGATGCGCGCGGCGGCGTCCCGAACCATCGTCCGGACGGCGTGCAGGCGCGTCTCCGCCTCGGCGACGGTGAACCGCACGGACTGCTTCTCCGACAGCGTCGAGTCGAACGCCTCTCGCTCCGCGGTGTAGGCTTTCGCTACCTCCAGCGAACGCGCCGCCATCCCGGTGTAGCGCATGCAGTGGGTCAGGCGCGCCGGGCCGAGGCGTTGCTGGGCGTGCGCGAACCCCCGGTTCTCCTCGCCCAGCAGGTTCTCCGCGGGGACGCGCACGTCCTCGTAGCGAATCTCGGCGTGGCTGGACCCCAGCAGTTCGCCGCCGACGTGCGGGACGTCGCGGACGATTTCGACGCCCGCCGTGTCCGCGGGGACCAGAAACAGCGACGTCCCCTCGTACGGGTGCGCGTCGGGGTCCGTGCGGGCCATCACGATGAGCACGTCCGCCTCGCTCCCCTGCGTCGTCCACCACTTGTGGCCGTCGATGACCCACTCGTCGCCCTCCTTTCGCGCCTCGGTCCGGAGCATCTTCGGGTCCGACCCGCCGCCCTGCACGGGTTCGGTCATCGAGAACCCCGACCGAATCTCGCCCGCCGCGAGTGGCCGGAGGTACTCCTCTTTCTGCGCCTCGGTGCCGACGAGTTCGAGCGTGTGCATGTTCCCCTCGTCCGGCGCGGCGATGCGCATCGCGACGGGCCGAGGAGGCTCCGTCCCGCCTCCTCGAACGCCGGGAGCACGTCGCGGAAGTTCAACCCCTGTCCGCCGTACTCCTCGGGTATCTGCGGCGCGTACAGGTCTCGCTCGCGCGCTCCTCGCGGAGGGCCGCTATCTCCTCGTCGGGCACCGGGCCGTCGCCGAGGTAGTCGCGTTCGACCGGGATGACACAGTCGTCCACGAACTCCCGGACCCGCCCCGCGAGTTCCCGCGCCGCCTCGGTGTCGTCGTACTCCATACGCGACTCTCACAATCGAACGGTGTAAATCTATTTCCGGACTGGGCTTATCTTTGGTAGCGGAGCTGAAACACCGTGACCGACGACGCGTACTTCCGGCGACTCGTGGACGAAGACGCCCTCCGCGCCTACCTCGAAGCCGAACTCGGCCCGGCATCGCGGTTCGACGTGGAGCGACACCCGGCGGGCCACTCGAACGAGACGCTGTTCCTCACGTGGGGGTCTCGCGAGTTGGTCCTCCGCCGTCCGCCGCCGGGCGAGACGGCCGAGACGGCGCACGACGTCCTCCGCGAGTACCGCGTGATGGACGCCCTGCAGGAGACGCCGGTACCCGTCCCCGAGACGGTACTCGGGTGCGAGGACCACGACGTCGTCGGCAGCGACTTCTACGTCATGGCGCGCGTCGAGGGCGACGTCCTCCGCGACGCGGAACCGGAGCGGTTCGCCGAGACGGCGGCGCGCGAACGCGTCGGGTACGAACTCGTGGACACGCTGGCGGAGATACACGAAGTCGACCCCGACGCGGTCGGACTAGGCGAGTTCGGCCACGCGCCGGGCTACACCCGCAGACAGGTCGACCGCTGGGGAAAGCAACTCGCGTGGGCGTTCGAACGGACGGCCGACGAGCGGTCGGTCCCCGTCCTGCGGGAGGTGGGTGACTGGCTGGACGAGACGCCCCCGAACGTCAC
>NZ_WPCD01000062.1:0-16861 GCF_009741955.1 Halogeometricum sp. CBA1124
CGCCGGGGAAGAGGACGACGGCGCCCGCGAGGACGGCGAGTGCCGCGAGCGCCATCGTCACCTCGCGGTAGCGGAACGCGCGGAGGTTGGCAAGGAACTGTGCCGGGTCGACGTGCGTGTCCTGTGTGGCCATGCGTTCGGGTCCCCAGTTGCCACCGCTACGGTCCGCACGCCCTTTCAGTGCGCGACGGCGGCCGGAGTTGTGTCGAGACGAGTCGGAACCGAAGCGGCGATATCGCGGTGTCGTCACCGCTGGGCCGACGCGGCGCGGAGAGCGACGAATCCCGCGCGTCACACGTAGCAGCCGACGTTGCCGGTACTCGGGCGACCCGGACGAATCGTGTGAGGGAAGAACTATCCCGGCGGGCGACGCGGGAGAGAGTATGTCGGAGTTCTCAGACCGAATCGAGAAGGTGTCGATAAGCGGAATCCGCGAGGTGTTCGAGGCCGCCGGCGAGGGTGCCATAAACCTCGGCCTCGGCCAACCCGACTTCGCCGCGCCCGAACACGCCCGGCAGGCCGCCATCGAGGCCATCCGGGACGGCCGCGCGGACGCCTACACCGAGAACAAGGGGATGCTGTCGCTCCGGGAGGCCATCGCTGCCAAGCACGAACGCGACCAGGGAATCGACCTCCACCCCGACGACGTCATCGCCACCGCCGGCGGTTCCGAGGCCCTCCACATCGTGATGGAGGCGCACGTGGACCCCGGCGACGAGGTCATCATCCCCGACCCCGGGTTCGTCTCCTACGACGCGCTGACGACACTGGCGGGCGGGACGCCCGTTCCGGTCCCCCTCCGCGACGACCTGACGCTCGACCCCGCCGCCGTCGAGGAGGCCATCACCGACGACACCGCGGCGTTCGTCGTCAACAGTCCGGGCAACCCGACGGGCGCGGTGTCGCCGCCGGAGGACGTCCGCGAGTTCGCCCGCATCGCCGACGAACACGACGTGCTCTGCGTCTCCGACGAGGTGTACGAGTACACCGTGTTCGACGGCGAGTTCCGCTCGCCCGCCGAGTTCGCCGAGACGGACAACGTCGTCGTGGTCAACTCCGCGTCGAAGCTCTACTCGATGACCGGGTGGCGACTGGGATGGGTGTACGGCTCCTCCCGGCGGGTCGAACGCATGGTCCGGGTTCACCAGTACGCGCAGGCGTGCGCCGCCGCGCCGTCGCAGTTCGCCGCCGAGGCGGCGCTGACCGGCCCGCAGGACATCGTCGGCGAGATGACCGAGTCGTTCCGTCGACGCCGCGACCTCGTCGTCGAGGGTCTCGAAGACATCGGCCTGACGGTGCCGACGCCGAAGGGCGCGTTCTACGCGATGCCCGAGGTGCCCGAGGGCTTCGTGGACGCGTGTCTCGAACGCGGCGTCATCGTCGTCCCCGGCGACGCCTTCGGCGCGAACGGCGAGGGCTACGCCCGCCTGTCGTACGCCACCGACGAGGACTCCCTCCGCGAAGCGCTGGACGTCATGGCCGACGCGTACGACGCCGTCGTCTGAGCGCACTGTCGGCCGGTGATAGCATCCGCATAATCGCCGCCTGCGGGGCCCCTGCCGGGTCGCTCGACGACGGGATTAATCTGAATCAAAACGCGTCGTTCGTTTTACGGTGAAAGTTGTCCCAAATTACCACAGTCGGGAGAGTGTCCCTAGGGAGAGAACGATCCCTAACAGGTTAGGCCGTACACTGATGCGCGAACCACCGTTCCGTACAGGTGATGGCAGACGGGGCCCAACCCCGTCGCCGACCACCACGAGATGACCGACACAATCGCAACCCTCGCTGACTCCGACCGACGCACCGTGCTGTCCTGCCTCGACGACTACTACACCGCCGTCGACATCGAATCACTGGCGGTCGACGTCGTCGCCGCCCGGGACGGCACGCCTCGCACCGAAGTGAGCGAGGAAGAACGCGAGAGCGAACTCGTCCGCCTCCACCACGTCGACCTCCCCAAACTCGACGAGGCCGGTTTCGTGACGTTCGACCACGAGGCCGGAACGGTCACGCGTCGCCGTGGTGACGCCGTCACCGCCTCGCCCGTCTTCTCGGACTGAGGGCGTCGAGGTACACTTATACGCCATCGACGCGAAATAGCGCGTAGCCGGGGCGTACGCAGGACTCTGCCATGGACACGTAGGTCCTCGACTCGGCCCGGTTTTCCGTGACGGTGACCGCCCAGCGACTGCGCTCGGCGTCGTCGCCTCCGCGTTGGTGTCGACGCGGGCGACTCCCGCGCACCGTTCGCCCTCAGTTCGCGGTGCTGACTATCTTTATCACGTCGCCCTCCTCCAGTTCGTGGCTCTCGGAGATGCGACGGGCGGACCGCGCGTCGACGGCGTGCAGGTAGCCGTCGCCGATATCCGAGTGGACGGCGTAGGCGAGGTCCTTCGGCGTCGACCCGCGTTCGAGGAGGAAGGCGTCGGGGAGCATCTCGCCCGCGCCGTCGGTCCACTTCGTCTCGTTCTGCACCGGGTAGGCCGTCACCATGTCGAGAACGTCGTAGACGGCGGTGTCGATGGCCTCTTGCACGCCCGTCCCGCCGTTTTCCTCGACGACCGTTCGAATCTTCTCCAGGCCGTCCGCCTGCGCGTCGGAGACGTCGCCGACGATGTCGAAGTCGTCGTCGCCGGGCAGGTAGTCGACGACGCCCGCCTCCGCGGCGCGGCGCAGGGCGAGTTCGCCGTCCGCGGTGGCGGCGACGACGGGTTTGTCCGACTCGCGCAGGCGTTCGAGGTTCTCCTCCGGCGCGACGTCCGCCTTGTTCGCGACGAGGACGATGGGTTTCGTCCGTGCACGCACGTCACGCGCGAGTGCCACCCGGTCCTCGTCGGTCCACTGCTGGGGGTCGTCGGGGTACTCCAGCGACCGGAGCGAGGCGGCCACGTCGTACTCCGTCGCGCCGAACCCCGTCAGCATCTCCGCGAGAGCCTCGTCGATGTCGAAGTCCGGCGACCGGGACTTGCGGACGACGGACTCCCAGTTGCCCTCGATGATGCCCGCGAGCCACTGCTCTAGCTCCTCCTCGACGAAGTCGGCCTCCTCGACGGGGTCGTACGTCCCCACCTCGACGGGTTCGCCCTCCTCGTTCGTCCCGCCGGAGGCGTCGACGACGGCGAGGATGCGTCCGCGTTCGTGAGGGCGTCGAGGAACTGGTTGCCCAGTCCCCGGCCCTCGTGGGCCCCGGGGACGAGTCCGGCCACGTCCAACAACTCGACGCCGACGTAGCGGACGCCCCCCTCGCAGTTGCCGCACCGTTCGTCCCTGTCGAGGCAGGGGCATCGCGTCCGAGCGTAACTCACGCCGCGGTTCGGGTCGATGGTGGTGAACGGGTAGTTGCCCACGTCCACGTCGGCCATCGTCGCCGCCCTGTAGAAGGTGGACTTGCCCGCGTTGGGCTTGCCCGCGAGAGCGATAGAGAGCATGGTCGAAAGAGGACCGACTGCCGGAACATCCTTTCGGTCGAAACAGGTGGCGGACCGGGCGGGAGTTCGGTCGCCGAAGAGCGCGGTGGACGCTACTGGTGCGGGAGCCAGCGCTCTCGGTAGCGGTACGCCACGCCGCCGACGAGGGCGACTGGGAGGACGAACGCGAGGACGTACGGGAGAGCGTACGCGACGCCGACGACGAGGGCGCGGGCGACGACGACGACGCCGTCGACGGACTGCAGGAACGCCGAGAGGACGGGCGTGTCGTACCAGCGGTCGGGGGCGACCCGGTTCGGCGTCGGCCGGGGTTCGCGCAGTTCGACCGTCAGCGTGGAGTAGGCGACGCGGTCCTCCAGCGACTGCTTCTGCGCCTCCAGTCGCTCGATCTCGCCCTGCACGTCGGAGAGTTCCCGCTGGACGGCCAGCACGTCCTCCGTGGTGTTCGCCTGTTCGTACAGGTCACGGAGTTGGTCGCGTTGCGCGCGGAGGTTCTCCAGTCGCGCTTCGAGGTCCACGAGGCGGTCGGTGACGTCCTCGGTGTTCGTCTGGACGACTTCCACGTCGCCCTCGGCCTTCGCGTCCTCGACGAGAGCGTCGAAGTCTTCGGCGGGGACGCGCAGGACGAGTCGGCCCGTCGTGTACGTCTCGTTGCCGACGCCGTGACGCTCCTGCGTCGTGTCGGAGACGAACCCGCCGTAGCCCGCGACGGCCGCGGTCAGGTTCGACTTCGACCGCTGGAAGTCGTCGACTTCGACGCGGACGGTGCCGGTCTTGATCAGCGCGCGGTTCTGGACGTTCGCCTGCACGGAAGCGTCGCCGCCGGACCCGCCGGACCCCCCCGAGGACGTCGCCTCGGGAGCGGCGGTCGCCGACACGGCCGCGCCGCCGTCTGCCCGTTCCATATCGGCGCTGCCGCCGGCGTTCCCCGCACCGTTGCACCCGGCGAGGGCGACGAGTGCAACGACGGCGACGAGGAGGAGCGTTCGTCTCTGTGACATTCTGCCGGAGCGTACGGCGACGCGTGAAAAAGAGTTGCCGTTTGGACAAGTGACCGTTTGAGCTTAGCTCGGGTCGGGAGACGACGACACGGCCTGCGGTCTCGCCGTGTCGGGAGACGACGACACGGCCTGTGGTCTCGCCGTGTCGGGGAACGACGATACGGCCCGCCTCACTCCGCGTCGCGGGACACGTCGGCGCGGACGATGCGCATGTCGCCCTTCGCCCGCATCCGTCCCGTCGACGGCGGCGTTCTCGTGGAGTTCGAGTTCCGAACAGGAGACGTCGCCGAGGATGCGCGCGTCGCCCTCGATGGTGACGGTGCCGTTCCGCGTCGTCACGTCGCCGTGGATTCTGGTGCCGGGGCCGACGGTGATGTCGCCGCGGGCGCGGAGACTGCCGAAGATGTTGTTGTCCTCGCCGACGGTGATGGACTCCGCGCGCAGGTTGCCGTGCAGGCGGCAGTCGTCGCCGACGTGGGCGGGGGTCGACGCCCGCCACGCGTCGTCGGAGACGGTCGACCCGCGCGGGACGACGAGTGGGTCAATCTCGCTGTCGCCCGTCAGCGACTCCGCGAGTTCGTCGGCCGCCTCGTTCTCGCCCAGTCGGAGCAGTTGCGAGAGGACGATGAAGTAGAAGACGAGCGTCGGCACCGGGTTCCGAATGACGATCCAGCCGCTGGCCTCGAACCCCTCCTCGATGTCCACGTCGTCGCCGATGTCCAGGTCGCCCGAGACCATCAGGCGGCCGCCGACGTGGACGCGTTCGCCGAGGTACGCGTCCTGTCCGACGAGGACGTTGCCGGCCACGTCGCACCAGACGTCGAGGCGGCAGTCGCCCTCGGCCTCGATGTCGCCGCCGAACTGGACGCGTTCGCCGGCGAAGACGTTCCGGCCGCGGACCCCGAACTCGACGGTGCTCTGTCCCCCGACGATGACGTCGCCGTCGGTCACCAAATCGTGCTCTTCGACGGTGGTTCCGTCCGGAATTTCGAGCGCGTCGAGCGGGTCCGAGCCGAGTGACACACTCCCCTGTGATGCGTCCTCCATTATAAGCACCTCGCAAGACAGGCGTCTGACGCGACGGACGGCGCGTTTTTGTACCTCGCCGGACTATCCGTCCTCATGACTGTTCTGTCGTTCGACGACAAGGGCGTGGACGTCGAGTACGAGGGGACCGAGTTCCGCCTGGAGAAGTCGCTCATCGAGGACGCGACGGGGAAGTCCTACCCCGACGTGACGGACCACGAGGTGCTGAAGATAGTCGAGAAAAACCCCGCGCTCAGCGGCGAACCGCGTCGCATCGGCGACATCATACGCGCTTGAACCGCGCCGCCGACGCCGCCCGAACCCACCCGCCGTCCGCCGAGGCCGCACCGGCGGCGAGACGACGGGCGCGCCGCGGACGGCGACTCACGCCCGGCCGTAGATTGCGGTATCGGGGAAGAACTCCGCCCACGCGAACCAGAACATCGGCGACCGGTCGTTCGCCCGCGTCAGCGTCGTTCCCGCGTGCGGGCCGTCCGTCGCGCGGCCGGTGAGGAGGTTCCACCGCGACCCGCCGGCCGCGAGCACGTCGGTTCCCGACTCGCGGTCGAACGAGAGCGCCGACCCGTCGACCCGGCGGTCGTAGGCGACCAGCGTCCCGCCCGTCGTCGCGGCGACGACGACGGGGAGTCCGCCCACGTCGTCGGTGACGAGGGGCGTCTCGGAGACTGCCGAGAGCGGGTAGGCCACCGCCTCGCCGCCGTGGGCGACGCCGAGGACGCGCGTCTTGGGGTGGAGTCGGTCGTCGACGTCGTCGTTGTAGCCGATTCCGATCCGCGAGGAGGCGTCGTAACCGCGGTACGGGTCGCGGTCGTAGTCGCGGGTCACCCGGCCGGTGACGGTGTCGGAGAGGGGCGGAGGGAGGAGCACCGACGTGTCGGGGTGGGACGCGCGCCACTCCCCCCACGAGGTGGTCGTCGCCGGGAGGAGGTCCAGTTCCGTCCCCGTGAGAGGGCCGCGAATGGCCGTCGCCAGCACCTGACTCCACAGCGAGTCGGACTCGCGGTCGTACATCACGAGGTCGGAGTGCCAGAGGTAGCCCGAGACGCCGAACGTCCGCGTGTCGCCCGCGACGACCCGTTCGGCGACGACGGCGCTCCCGCAGAGCGGACAGTAGGTGACGAGAATCGGTCGGTCGAACGCGTCGTTGACTATTTCGTGCCAGTTCAGGACCGCGAGCGGGTACGCCCGTGCCTCGCCGCCGAGTTCGACGCCGACGACGGGTTCGACGTCGTCGAGCGTCGCGTCCACGTCCGACCAGTCGGAACCGAACTCCGGGTCGACGATGGCCGGGATACCGTCCTGCCGCGCGCCCCGGTTCAGTTCGTCCTCCGACACCGGCAGCGAGACGTTGCCGAACGCGACGGGGTTCACGTCGCCGTCCGCGTCGGTAGTTTCGAACCCGTCGGTGGGTGCGGACGCCCCGCCGGACGTGCCGAGACAGCCCGCGACGCCGACGCTGGCGGTCGTTCCGAGCGCTGCGACGAAACGGCGACGGTTCATGCCAGAGACTGGCACGCCACGACGTATGAGGATACGGGGGTCGGGTGAGACGAGGGCACAGCCGGTTCTCGCGGGAAAATCGTCGGCGTCGGCGGAGAGACCGGTCCTCCGGTCAGCGAAGGCGCTCTTCCAGACAGACCGTCACGATGGAGGCGGCTATCTCCGCGCCGCCGCGGAACGGGTCGAGTTTGGTCTCGCCCGCGCGTTCGCGGTAGGGAATCGGAACTTCGGTGATCCGATAGTCGCGCATCAGGGGGCGGACGAGGAGTTCGGCCGAGAGCCCGGTGTTCTCCGTCCACTCGATGTCGTGCAGGAGTTCGCGGCGGTACGCGCGCATGCCCGTGGTAGTGTCATGGACGCGGCGACCCATCAGGAGCGAGGCGATGAGGGCGAACGCGGCGTTGCCGTAGCGGTTCAGCGTCGGCATCGCGGCCGCGCCGGGCGAGATTCGGTCGCCCGAGACCACGTCGTACCCCTCGTTGATTCGTTCGAGGAACTCCGGCAGCATCTCCATCGGGTAGGTGTCGTCGCAGTCGGTGGTGACGACGACGGGGCGGTCCGGCGTCAACACCGCCTCGCGGACGGCGACGCCGTAGCCCTGCGGTTCCTGCTCGATGACCGTCGCGCCCATCTTCCGCGCGATTTCCGGCGTCCGGTCGTCGGAACCGTCGACGCAGACGACTTCGGCCCGGCCGTCCGTGACCCGGTCGATGTCGGCCAGCACCGGTCCGATGGCCTGTTCCTCGTTGTACGTTCCCATGACGACTGCCACGTCGTCGAAAGTGAACTGCTCGGTCACAGTCGGGATTTCGTGGCCGCCTATTTGAGAGTTAGGTTCGCCAAAAAGTCTAGCTCAGGCCGCGGTCGTCCGGACGCTCTTCGAGTTCCGCCGCGCGGTCGATGAGGTAGTCCATGAGGCGCTTGGCGGAGTCTTCGACCGTCTTCAGGTCGTCGTCGGACCGGCCGCTCACCCGAACCGAGAGTTGGTAGAGACCGAGTTCGACGTTCGGCACGGTGTCGTCGTAGCCGTTGTTCAGGTCGGCGTCCGCCTCGTCCTCGCCGTCGACGGGTTCTGTGTCGGCGTCCGCGTCCCCGTCGGCCGCGGGGGCCTTCTCGCCCGTCTCGGACTCCCCGTCGGGGTCGACTACCTCGTCGGCGTCCGCGTCGTCGGTCATGTCCGCCGCCTATCGCGGACGGTACAAAAGAGTCTCGCCTCCCGTTCGCCGCGTCACTCCTCCGAGACGGACCCGGCGGGTCGGTCCGCCGCCCCGTCCACGAACTGACCCAGCGAGTCCTCGTGGAGCGACTCGACGACCACGTCCATCAGGTTCGACAGGTTGGCCGTGTCGTCGCGGTTGTACGAGACGAGGGTGTCGAGGGCGTCCTCGTCGCCGTCGCGTTCGTACCGGTGCCACAGGCGGACCGCGTCGCGGCCCGAGAGGTCCGGTCGGTCGCGGTCGATGCCGACCGCTCGCTCGATGGCTTTCAGCCCGCCCGTCAGGTCGAGACGGCGGCAGGGGTACATCAGGTCGACGTGGGGGGCGTCGACGGAGACGTCGAAGTTGTCCTCCAGGAAGGGAACGTCGAAGCGCTTGCCGTTGAACGACGCGACGAGGGCGGCGTCGGCGAACTGTTCGCGGAGGGCCTCCGCGGTCAGGTCGTGACCGCGGACGAGCGTCGTCGTCTCGCCGCCCTGGTGGAACGACACGGTGGTGACGTCGTTTCGCGCGGCGTCGAGTCCGGTCGTCTCGATGTCGAAGAAACAGGTCTCCTCGCGGAAGTCTCGTAGAGTCGCCAGCGCTCTCCGGAGGGGAACACCTCGCCGAAGTAGCCGGCGTCGCCGTCGTCGAGTCGTTCGAGAGCGTCGGCGACGAACGTCTCGATACGCCGCCCCGTCGTCTCGCCGACGGGGGCGGCCGAGGGGTCGAACGCGTCCCACGTGAGGACGCCCGCCTCCCACAGGGACCGCTCCGTCCGTTCGCCCACGCCGCGGACGGGGATGAAGCTGTTCTCGATGCGCATGTAGCGGAGGGAGGTACGCCGACGCCTAAAGCCTTCGAGTGCGCGTCCCCGAGACTGGACGACGGACGCGCGTGCCGCAGCGTTTTGTCCACGGCACGCCTATCGACCGGCATGTGTGGCCGGTACAGTCTGTTCACCCCGCGCGAGGAACTCGAAGAGCGGTTCGACGCGACGTTCGGGACGTCGCCGGAACCGCGGTACAACTGCGCGCCCGGGCAGCGACTCCCGGTCGTGACGAACGACGACCCGGGGGCGTTTCGATCCCTCAAGTGGGGGCTCGTCCCCCCGTGGGCGGACGACCGGAAAGTCGGCGGTAACCTCATCAACGCGCGTGCGGAGACGGTGCGGGAGAAGCTGAGTTTCCGCGAGGCGTTCGAGCGTCGCCGGTGTCTCGTGCCCGCCGACGGGTTCTACGAGTGGGTCCAGACCGAGGGCGGTAAGCAACCCTACCGCGTCGCGTTCGAGGACGACCGCCCGTTCGCGATGGCCGGCCTGTGGGAGCGGCGGAAGCCGCCGCAGACGCAGACCGGACTCGGTGACTTCGCGGGCGGCGGGGCGGCCGACGCGGAGGCGGAGACGCTGGAGACGTTCACCGTCGTCACGGCCGAACCGAACGAACTCGTCTCCGACCTGCACGGCCGGATGTCCGTCATCCTCGCGCCGGACGAGGAGGAGACGTGGCTTCACGGCGACGGCGACGACGCCGCGGCACTCCTCGACACGTACCCCGACGACGAGATGCGCGCGTATCCCGTCTCGACGCGCGTCAACAGTCCCGCGAACGACGATTCGAGCGTCGTCGAACCCGTGGAACGCTGAATCCGCGGAGGTGCGCTCTCCCACTCGTGTCGCCTTCGAGAGGACGTATTTTGGAACGTATTGTGTATAGCGGCATGTAGTTTAGAAGTCCGCTCGCGGACACGGACGCATGTCGTGTGGTAGCACCCCTTGTTCGAGCAACCACACTCGCTCGTTCGATATCACGGGTCGTCGTTTACGCGGCGAGAGGGATGTCGAAGAGTCCCGAGCGGACCGCGCCGCGACCACCTGCGGAGACACCGACTGTGTGTGATGGGTTTCGACCGCGAGCCCCGAACGAAGTGATGCCGACCCCGGACACGACTGGAAGCAGTATGGCGGACAGAGATGGAGGAGGCGAGAGGGACGGCCGTCACCACCGAACGGCGTGGGTGCGAGTGGAACGCGCGCAGACCCGGCGAAGAGACGGACCTCCTGTAACCGAGGACACCTGCAGCGACGAATCCGACGAAAGAGCGCCCGACGAGGAGGCCCGAAGCGCGGGAGTCCGTAATCGCGCCTCCTCGTGTCCGCCGCCGCGGCCGTCGTCCCCGCGTTCGCTGTCCGGTCCGCACATCGCGCGGATTCCGCCCTCGGCGGAGTCGACCCGTCCGAACAGACGCGGGTCGACGACGGCCGACACGACGGCGTAGCGGTCGAGTTCGAACCGTCCCGGAACCCGATACGAGGTCGCTACCCGCGACATCGTCATCGGTCTGAGTCGTCCACCTCGAACGAACCTTCGTTCGGCCGTCCCTCGTCGGGTCGACCGGTCAGTGCGAGAGACTTCGCGGCCGTCCGACTTCGGTGGCGGTCGGTCGGTCTTCGTGATGCCGACGACGTTCGGCCGCCGTTCGCCCGCCACGCGGGAGCCAGTCACCTCGCTTCGACCGACTGAATCCTCTCGCGGAGGCGACGCGAACGCGGGCAGAATTCGTCCGACCCTCGGCGACGTATATCGAATACAGGCAAAATACACCGTTTTCTGGAGGGGTGTTTCAGGGGCGCAACCCCTGGGGTAGACAGGGTGAATAGGCAGCTCCAGCCAATATAAATTCACGAAGATAAATGCTGTATTGTATTCTGTCTGCGAACGCGAAAACTGTCCACGGTCTGCTACGTTTCTGGTAGGGTCGCCGTCTCTCAGGACATCCTCCGTGTCGAGAACCGGAAGGTCGGCCGAGATGGAGGGCAGAAAGGTTATTTGTGTATGTACTAAGTCTGGGACCGATAGGCGGTCATAGACACAGATAATGTGAAAGAATTCACCAGTGCAGAGCAATATAAGTGGATTTATATTGCTCCATGTATGTGTTCGAGTCGGAGTGACTCGATCGACCCTCGATCCGCGAATACGTCAGAACGTGACTGCTAGAGAACACGAATGTCCTCTCTCGGTGTGTCCTCGAAGTTACGACTCGGAGCGGGAAGGCGAATCAGCTTTCCCCGTTTGGTACCCCTCTGTGAGTCGTGTCACGCCCACTGCGAGCGAAAGTCCCGAGAGTCTTCGAAGCGTATCTCGAACGGGAGCTAGCCACCGATGACGGAGAGAAAACCGACCAACACAACAGAGTATGACTGACGACACCGAGGAGACGGAGCGAAAGACGGTGATGACGTACGTTCCCGCGTATCAGAAAGAGCAGTGGAAGACTCACGCCGAACGACTCGGAATGAGTCAGAGCGAGTTCGTCAGGACGATGGTGCAGGCGGGCCGCAGCGACTTCGAGATACCGGATCGAACGCACGCCGACGAGGAGGCCAGCGACGACGACGGGGGTGGCGGCAGCGAGTTCGAGGGACGGGTCCTCGACGCCCTCTCGGCGGCGGACCACCGGTCGTGGGACGAACTCCTCGACGCGTTGACCGACGACATCGAGGACAGACTCGACGAGACGCTACAGGACCTGCAGGCGGCGAACCGGGTGCAGTACAGCGGCCGGCACGGCGGGTACGCGCTCGCGCCGGGCGCGTTCGAGGGCGACGATGGCCGTTGAGACGGCCGACGGCGAGGTGGTCGAGGACCCCGTCGCGTACTTCCTGCAGGACATGACGTACCACGGGAAGACGGAGCGAACGAGAGACGCCTACGAGCGCGTTCTGCGGCGCTTCGAGGCGTTCCTCGCGGACCCGGAGGCGAACCCGATGGACGCCGAGAAAGCCGTCTCGGCGGCGTCTCATCGCGACTGCATGGCGTGGATTCACTCGCTCCGACAGGCCGACGCCGCCGACAGCACCGTCGCCACGTACGCCTCCTACCTCCACCGGTTCTACGCCTACATGACGCAGGTCGGTGCCTTCGAGGCCAACCCGATGACCCTGGTCATGGAGGAGATGGACGAGCAGATAGACACGAACCCCTCGCGGCGCGAAATCTCCGTCGCCGAGATGCGCGCGTTCCTCCGCGAGGTGCACCATCCGCTGGACCACGCGGTGATGTTCACCCTCCTCAAGACGGGGATGCGCGTCGGCGAACTGTGCAACCTCGACTGTCGCGACGTCGTCCTCGCGGACGATACACCGCTGGGTGATGTATCCAACCGGGCGCAACTCGACGGCCGCGGGCCGTCGCTGTACATCTCGGTGGAACCGTCGGCGGGAGCGACGACGAACGGCGAACGCCGGACGGCGTCGAACAAGCGCAAGCGGTCCACCGTCGTCCCCGTCGACGAGGAGTTAACGACCGTCCTCACCCGGTGGTTGGCCGTCAGACCGGACGTCACCTCCCCCGCGAACCCGCTCTTCGTCAGTACGTCGGGCAGTTGGGGCGACCGGTTGACGACCGACATGGTCCACCACCTCGTCGAACGCCACGCGGCCGAACGCGGGTGGCACCGCGCCGGCGCCGACAGCGAGGAGAACGTCACGCCGCACTACTTCCGGCACTTCTTCACGACCCACCTGCGCGACCGAACCGGTGACCGCGGCATCGTGAAGTACCTCCGCGGCGACGTCGGCGGCGACATCATCGACACCTACACCCACAACTGGGGTGACCGGGTCCGAGAGACGTACGAACGCAACATCTACTCGCTCCTCTGACGTTCCTCGCGCGTCTGTTCTCGGACTCGTAAATCGTATAGTGCTATATCGAATTGGAGGGTCGAATTCTCCGTCGTGTGGTGGTCGGGAGGCGGCGGCGTTGCACCGAATCACGCGTCGTCACCCCCGAGACGGCCGAAGTCGGGCACCGACTAAGTCGCCGGCGACCGAACACCGGACCCGTGACCGACTCGTCGCCGCGGTTTCAGGAGAGAGAGACATGAGCGCGTACCCACCGACTCGACCCCTCGCTCACGTCTACGACTCGGCCTACCAGAGCGTCCCGAACTGGGACATCGGACGGCCGCAGCGACCGTTCGTCTACCTCGTCGAGGCCGGACTCGTGAGGTCACCCGTCCTCGACGTAGGTTGCGGGACCGGCGAACTCTCGATGTTTCTGGCGCGACAGGGGTACGAGGTGCTCGGTATCGACATCGCGCCGTCTGCCGTCTCCCGGGCACGCGAGAAGGCGCGGTGGCGGCGCATCGACGCCGCGTTCCTCGTCTGGGACGCGTTGTACCTCGGCCGACTCGCCGAGCGAGGGTTCTCGTTCGCGACGGTACTCGACTCGGCCATGTTCCACGTCCTCCGCGACGACGAACGCGACAGACTCGTCGACGGCCTCGGGACGATAGTCGAGAGGGGCGGTCTCTACTGCGTCCTCGGCGACGCGCGCGGCGACGACCGGACCGAGTACGGCATCACGCCCGAGGAGATTCGTCGCCGGTTCGAACAGGCGGGCGGGTGGTCGGTCGAGTTCAGTTACCGGACCGCGTTCGAACGGCGGTACAGCACCAACGACGCCTACTTCGTCGGGGTTCGCCGGCGGTGAGGCGGTGCGACGAGCGCAGGAATCGGTCCGCCGGTCCACCCGCGTCGGGCAGTAGCTATTTGCGGAGGTGGCTGGATTCGATGGTATGAGCGCCGGATTAGCGTCCGCTATCGAACGGCGACGAATCGGATGGTGGCTCGTCGCGGCGGCGTTGGCCTGCGTCGTCGGCCTGTTCCTGTTCTCGTTCGTCGGGACGTTCGTCTTGGGACTGTTCGTCTACTACGGGGCGCGGCCGGTGAACCGTCGCATCCAGCGACGCGTCGACTCCCGGGGCGTGGCGGCGACGGTCACGCTCCTGTTCATCGTCCTACCGACGCTGACGTTGCTGGGGTACGCCAGCTTCGTCGCGCTCAGAGAACTCACCGCGACGCTCGATTCGCAGACGGTGACCCTGCTGTTGAATCGGCTGCCCGGGGACCAGCAGTCGCTCGCCGGCGTCTTTCGGGACTTCCCGCAGTTCGTCCAGCAACTCGGGCAGGCGTCGCAGTTCCAGCAGGTGCTGCAGACCCTCGCGGGCGTACTCGGCGCGGCGACGACCGGACTGCTCCACCTGACGCTGGCACTCGCGCTGGCGTTCTTCCTCTACCGCGACGGTCACCGACTGCAGGGATGGTACCGAGAGACCGTCGGCGGCCGCGACACCGCCGCCTACTCCTACCTCGCCGGCGTCGACACCGACCTGGAAGTCGTCTACTTCGGCAACGTCCTCACCGTCCTCGCGGTGACGCTCGGTTCGATGGTCGTCTACAACGGCTACAACCTCCTCGCACCGCCGCCGGTCACCCTCCCGTTCCCGACGCTGTTGGCCGTCCTCACGGGGATGGCGACGTTCGTCCCCCTCGTCGTCGGAAAGCTGGTGTACGTGCCCGCGACGGCATACCTCGCCTGGCGCGCGGTGCAGGCCGACGGGAGCCTCCTCGTCTACCCCGCCGGGTTCCTCGTCGTCGTCTTCCTCCTGCTCGACGTCCTCCCGCAGTCGGTCGTGCGACCGTACATCTCGGGGCAGACGATGCACGAGGGGGCGGTGCTGTTCGCCTACATCCTCGGCACGGCGCTGTTCGGCTGGTACGGACTGTTCCTCGGGCCGTTACTCCTCGTCGTCGTCGTCCAGTTCGCCAACGTCGTGCTGGAGGACCTCGTCTGGGGCCGACCGTTCTCGCCGGAACCGACGGACGCCACGGGCCTCGGCACGGACCCGACCGAGCGGAAAGCCGACACCGTCGACGGCGCGCCGGACGGCGGAGCGACGCCGAGCGACGACGCCGCGGGCGAACGAACGGGCGAGGAGAGCGAGAACTGAAACGGAACCCGGTTCGAAGGGGTGTTCCCACCGCGTCCGCGGCCGGTCGGTCGCGACCCGACTCAGACGACGAGTTCGGTCTCGACGTCGGGGCCGGTGATGGCGCGGGCGACGCGTTCCGCCGTCTCGGTCGTCTCGGCGGCGTTCTCCATCAGTACCGTCTCGGAGGGGAACAGGTGTTCGCCGAGGACGAGTCCGTAGTCGCGGGCGGTCGACCCGGTCATCGTGAGGTAGACGCCGAGACCCACGTCCGCGATGGCGGCCTCCTCCTCGACGGCCTCCTCGGGGTAGGCGAAGGAGACGTTCTCCAGCGGTCGGGTCCCGAGGACGGCCTCCACGAGGCGTTCGTAGCGCGGCGAGATGCAGAGCGGACCCTCGTAGTCGGCGACGAACTCCCGGTCGAGGTCGGCACCCGGCGGGAGGACCTCGGGCGTGGCCATCAGCGTGTGGTAGACGGTGTCGCCGAGGCCGGAGACGACCCGCACGTCGGTGTCCATCGGGTCGATTCGGGCGTTGATGTCCGCGAGCGAGCCCACGCCCTCCGCTTCCAGTTGGACGACCTCTTCGAGAACGAGGTCGGCGCTGTCGAACCCGAGTGCGAACTCGTGAGTCCTGAGCGCGCGGAACGGTTCCTCGCGGCCGACGAGTTGGACGGGCACGCCGTCGACGTCGATGGTGACGCTGTCGAAGACGACGCGTCGGGGCATCCCCTCCCGGTCGTCGCGGAGGAGAGTGTACTCGGGAGCCGCGGGGTCCGAGAGGTCCGAGTGACGCGCGAGGCGGTCGTACACGTCGTGGTCCGGATGCGCCGCGCCCTTGGTGACGGCCTTCTCGTGACGAAGCGTCGAGGTGATGTCGTCTGCGACCTGCGCCGCGTCGGCACTCGCGGCGAACCGATCGAGCACGGCTTCCAGCGGTCGCCCCTTGCGCGGAACGGCGACGCGCACCGTCTCAGTCATTGTAGGATGCACGAACGGCGTCACTAAACAGGTTGCGCTTCGGCCGGATACTGTCGGTTTGTGGGTCTGTGACGCACGTCCGGCGAGACGCGGTCGCCGGCGGGGACGCTCTCAGCGCCTCACTCGCCGGGGCCGAACGCGTCGTTCAGGCGGTCGCGGAACTGCATCAGCACCTCGATGTCGTCTTCGAGGCTCTCGATTCGCGCGTTCACCTCGTCGAGTTCGTCGAGGTCCGAACGGACCGCGGCCACGTCGTCCGCCAGCGACTCGCGGGTGGAGACGATTTCGCCGTCGAGGTCGGCGATGTCCTCGCGCACCTCGCCGAGTTCCTCGTCGAGGCCGGCGGCCGCCGAGGCGGTCTGACTCAGGTCCTCGGACAGTTCCTCGATGTCCTCGTTGACGGCCTCGACCCGGTCGTCGAGCGTGGAGTTCAGTTCCTCGCGCCCGCGACGGCCTCCGAAGCCCGGTCGTCCACGTCGGACAGTTGCTGTGCGGTGTCCTCGACGCGTTCGTCGAGGGCCGCGAGGTCGCCTTCGAGCGTCGAGACGTCGTCGCGGATGTCCGCGCGGTCGCTCTCGGCGTCGTCGAGTCCGGCCTCCACCGCGGCGAGGTCGTCGCCGAAGGTGTCGAGTTCCTCGTCCAGCGCTTCCACCTCGCGTCGGAGGCCGTCCACGAGTTCCTGCCCGGTCCCCTCCTCGTCGATGAACTCCGCGAGGGCGTCGCTGTACGCCTGCAGGTCGTCCATCTTCGCCTGCAGACGCCGGATGCGCACGTCGGCGCTCCGCGGCAGGCCGAAGTCGAGTTCCGTGCGGAGGAGTTCCACGTCCTCCTCTGGTACGTCGCCCGCGCGGAGTTCGGCGGCGAGTGCGGCGGCGACTGACCCGGAGGCCGCGGCGGCCGCCGACGCGTCGGCGTCGTCGGCGTCCGCG
>NZ_WPCD01000149.1:0-9258 GCF_009741955.1 Halogeometricum sp. CBA1124
TCTCCCGTTCGACGCCGTC
Source organism: Halogeometricum sp. CBA1124 (assembly GCF_009741955.1). Taxonomy (NCBI): domain Archaea; kingdom Methanobacteriati; phylum Methanobacteriota; class Halobacteria; order Halobacteriales; family Haloferacaceae; genus Halogeometricum; species Halogeometricum sp. CBA1124. The sequence goes on from NZ_WPCD01000149.1 coordinate 20, forward strand.
GAGCGTCGCGTCCGTCGCCGCGCCGACGGCCTCGACGGCGGCGACGTGTTGCGGTCGGAGCCCCCGGTTCGGTCGGCCCCCGCGGACGTTCTCGACGCGAATCGCCTGCCCCGTGAGAGCGGACAGCGAGAGCGCGGTTCGGACGAGTTGGCCGCCGCCGTCGCCGCCGTCGAGTTCGAGCATCTATCGGACGACGGTGACGGGGACGGTGGCGCGCTGGACGATGCTCTTGGCGACGCTGCCGACCATCCCCTCGACGCGGCGGGAGAGGCCGCGGTGGCCGACGACGATGCCGTCCACGCCGTTCTCCTCGGCGTGGGACGGAATCGTCTGCGCGGGGTCGCCCCACAGCATCACCGTCTCGACGGAGACGCCGGACTCCCGGGCGCGTCCCTCGGCGGCCGCCAGTATCTCCTCGCCGCGTTCCTCGGCGGCGTCGGGGTCCTCTCGGTACATCTCGTCGCCATCTTCGGCGACGACTCTGGGTTCGACCGAGTAGACGACCGACAGCGTCGCGTCGAGACGCGTCGCGAGCATCAGCGCGTGGTCGAGTGCCTTCTCCCCGGGTTCAGAGCCGTCGACGGCCACGACGTAGTGCATCGTTTCACCGTCTGCAATAGGGCGGCGGGGTGCTTATGTGTGGCTGTGGCACGGGCGCGCCAATCCCGTCGCTGCCCCGCGGTACGGGTGCAGGTACGGATGCGATGGGTTCGCGGAGAACGACCGGACGCCTCAGTGGACCAGTCGGCTACAGGTGCCGCAGAGGTGTTCCTCCTTCACGTCCACCTCGCGGACCGTGGGGGAGAAGGACATGACGCACTTCGAGTTGTCGCAGTGTTCGAGTCCGAGCGTGTGGCCGATTTCGTGGACGACTTCCTTCCGGACTCGGTCGGAGAACACCTCGGCCTGCGGCTTGGTCGAGATGCCGCCGTCGGAGGACGTCTGGAGCCGGTACGTCGAGATGACCGACCCGTTTCCGTTGAGATAGGCGAGTCCGAAGACGTAGTTTCGACGCCGGTAGTAGAGGTCCTGCGCCGTGATACCGATGTTCTTCTCGCCGCTGCCGACCCGACTCGCGAGTTCGATGAACTGCTCCGCTCGATACTGGTTCCGGCCGCGGTCGAACGCGCCTTCGGGGATGGACTGCTCGCTGTGGACGGTGACGTCGCAGTCGTAGACGCCGCGGAGGGCCGCAGAAGCCTCGCGCTTCACCTGCGCAGGGAGGTCCCCGATAGGCACGATATCGACAAGCATGAAAGTTGTTAAGCGGGGCGGTGTCATAAATATCCCGCCGTGGAATCCCCAGTTCGAGACGCTCTTACTGCACGTCTCTCGGAGTACGAGCGACTCACGGAGGTCGGGGTCGGCCGCCGTCCGGCGGTGGCCGTCGCCCTCGCCGCCGCCGGGTCGGCGGTGACCGTCACGGACGTCCACCCGTTCGATGTTCCCCCCGAACTCCGCTTCGTCGAGGACGACGTCGTGGCCGCGAGCGAACGCGCAGACCCCGGCCCGGCGTACCACGCCGACGCCGTCTACGCGCTGAACCTCCCGCCCGAACTCCACCGGCCGGTCCGCGACGTGGCCGCCGCCGTCGACGCGGACTTCCTGTTCACCACGCTCGGCTTCGACGCGCCCGCCGTCCCTTGCGACGCCGAGACGCTGGCCGACGGCGCCGAGACGCTGTACGTCGTCGCCTGCGACGACCGTCCGAAAGGACAACGCTAACGGTTCCGCCCCGCCGCCTCTCGGTATGCACGCAGACGCAGTCGTCCTCGACGTGGACGGCGTCCTCGTCGACGTGGCCGACTCCTACCGCCGCGCAATCGTCGAGTCGATAGCGCGCCTGTACGACCGGACCATCGACAAGGCCGACGTCCAGCGGTTCAAGGACGCCGGCGGCTTCAACAACGACTGGGAACTGACGGACGCCGCCGCGCTCTGTCTCCTCGTCGACGACCGAGCGCCGATGTCGGTCGCCGAGTTCACCGACCGCATCCACGACCGCGGCGGGGGACTCGCCGCCGCCGAAGCCGTCGCCGAGGCCCACCTCGACTCCGACGACCACGCGGCCGTCCGCGAGGCGTGGGACCGCGAGGGCCTCCGCGAGGCGTTTCAGGCGCTCTACCTCGGAACGGACCGCTACCGCGAACTGGAGGGCGGGGACCCGCCGTTCGAGGCCCCGGGCTACATCCACGACGAACCGGTCATCGTCGAGGGAGAGACGCTCGACTACCTCACCTCCAACCACCGCGTCGGCGTCCTCACCGGCCGCCCCGCCGCCGAGGCGGACATCGCCCTCTCGCGCGCCCGTCTGGCCGTCCCCGAGGACCACCGGTTCACGATGGACGACTGGGAGGAGGGCAAGCCCCACCCCCGCGCTCTCACGACGCTGGCGGACCGCCTCGACGCCGAGAGCGTCGTCTTCGTCGGCGACACCCTCGACGACGTGCGGACCGCCGTCAACGCCGCCGAGGCGGACGCCGGCAGGACGTACCACGGCGTCGGCGTCCTCACCGGCGGCCTGACCGGCGAGGCGGGCCGCGAGAAGTACGAGGCGGCGGGCGCGGCGGCCGTCGTCGACTCGGTGAACGACCTGCCGGACCTGCTGACCGCTCAGGAGTGACCGGTGGGCGTGAACAGGCGTACATTTAGGCCGACGGCGGCCCGACCCGAGAACATGGACGCGCTTCGTCTCGAACGACTCGTCTGGGCCGCCCTGTTCGGTCTGGTCGTCGCGGCACCGCTCGGGTTCTTCCTCGCGCCGGACCCGACGGGTTTCGTCCCGTTCGCCCTCGCTGCACTCGCGTTCGTCGTCGCCGTCCCGCTGGTGTTTCGCGCGTTCGCGTTCGCCGCGTCGCCGACGGCCGAGGCGGGCGACGTGACCGCGCGGTTCGCGTCGTTCTTCGTCGTCTCGTTCACCCTCCGACTGGGCCTCGACGCCGTCGCGTCGGCGGACTCGCCGGTAACGTCGTCTCGCTCGCGGCCGGGTGGCTCGCCGCGACGTACGCGGCGACGCGACTGAACCCGCGCCGCTGGGGTCGGGGAGGTGTCTCGACGTGAGCGACACGCTCTCGCACCTCACGCGGTTTCTGGTCGTGATGTTCGCCGTGGACGCCCTCGGCCTCGGCGTCTGGGCCATCCTGCCGGCGACGGCGGGGATACGGCAGTACGTCCTGCTCGGGACGCTCGTCGTCGCGCCCCTGATAGCCTTCCTCGTCACGTACGGTCCCGAGTTCGAGTCGCCGTGAGGGCTGGCGGTCCGGGTCCGCCGCCTCGCCGGAGACGGCGGCAGACGCGCCCGGTCACGCAACGCTTTACCTGCCGCCGTCCGCAGTCGATAGCATGCGAATCGCACTTCTCGGTGGGACCGGCGACATCGGCGAGGACTCGCCCTGCGCTGGGCCTACCACACGGACCACGACGTGGTCGTCGGCTCGCGCGACCCGGACAAGGCCCGCGCGAAGGCCGACGAGTACGAGACGGAACTGTCGAGTCGCGCGCGACGTGAAGGTCAACGGCTTCGCCAACGAGATGGCCGCCGACCGGGCGTCTATCGTCGTCCTCGCGGTGCCGCCGTACCACGTCGCCGACACCGTCGAGGCAGTCTCGGACAGTCTCGCCGAGGGCGACGTGCTGGTGACGCCCGCGGCGGGCATCAAGCGCGACGACGACGGCTTCCACTACCACCCGCCGGGCGCCGGTAGCGTCACGCAGTTGGTCGCCGACCCCACACCCCGAGGGCGTCGCCGTCGTCGGCGCGTTCCACAACCTCGCGGCGGGCCGCCTCGCGGACCTGGACGCCGAGTTGGGCATCGACACCCTCGTGGTCGGCGACGACTTCGACTCGAAGGACATGGTGATGCGACTCGCAGAGGAGATACCGGAACTCCGCGCCCTCGACGTGGGCGGCATCGCCAACGCCGCGGAAGTCGAGTCGCTCACGCCGCTTCTCATCAACGTCGCCCGGAACAACGACGGCATGCACGACCTGGGCGTGCAGTTTCGGTAGGCCGCCGGTCGGCGCTCCGCCGGCGACTGTCGGTCGGCGACGTCGGTCTCTGCGGGGGCTTCGGTCCCGGCGACGGCCCCGGCTACGACAGTTCCGACCGCGGCACCGTCGCCGCCTCCCCGTACAGCGTCTTCGCGACGAGGGCGCCGACGACGAGGACCAGTCCGACGCAGGCCAGATACTCCACGCGGAACCCGACTATCTCGACCAGCGGCACCGCGACGAGGGGGCCGAGCGTCGACCCGAGGTCGCCGAACACGTTGTAGACGCCGCCGAGTTTGCCCACGTCGTCCGAGGGGCTGAGGTCGCCGAGGTACGCGAGCAACGGCGGGTTCGACCCGCCGACGCGACGCGACGAGGGCGACGGCGACCAGCGTCGCCGCGAGCGTCGGGACGAGGGCGAGGAGGGTGAACCCGGTGGCGAGCAGTCCGAGTGCTGGCAGCGTCAGCGCCGCGCGGTTCGAGAGCCGGTCCGAGTAGCGACCGACGACGAGCGTGGTGAGACTCGACGCGACGACGGCGACGGCCATGACGACGCCGCTGACGCCCGTCTCGGACAGCACGCCGATGCTGATGTCGTGCGCGCCGGCGTAGAGGACGGCCGTCGAGAGGAGGACGCCGGCGAACAGGAACCGGACGGCGAAGTTGACCGCGCCGACGGTGAAGATGCGCACGTCCGTCCGGACGAGTTTCGGCACCTCGCGCAGCGAACTCGTCGCCGAGACGTCGGTGCGAACGTTCGGGAGGACGAACGCGACGACGGCGGCGGCGAACAGGCCGGCACAGCCGGCGACGAGGAACGCCTCCGAGTAGCCGAGGGCGTCGGTGACGAGGCCGCCGACCACGAGTCCGGCCGGGAAGCCGAGGCTCTGGCCGCCGCGCATGTAGCCGACCCACTTGCCGCGGTTCGCCGCCGTCGTGACGTGCGTGATGGTGCTGAACGCGCCGACGAACACGAACGCGGAGCCGACCCCCCCAGACGGCCCGCGAGAGGACGAACACCGTCGCGCTGTCGAGGGGGACGACGGCCGCGTGGAGGCCGAGGACGTAGCCGAACGGCGCGAGTCCCTGCCCGACGAAGCCGGCTATCATCGGCCGGCGCGTCCCGTACCGGTCCAGCACCTGCCCGGCGGGCGTGTTCATCACCAGTCGAGTGAAACGGTTGGTCGAGAGGATGAGGCCGACGAGGAACGGCGAGATGCCGAGGATGGGTCCGAGCGTCGGGAGCGTCGGGAAGGCGACGCCCGCGCCGACGCCGCCGAAGAACACGCCGGCGATGAGGCTCCCGGCGACGAAGCGAACGCTCGGTTCGTCGCCGCCGAACCACCGACTCACGTCCCGCCCCCTCGGTGTGTCGCGCTCGGGCGAGACCGAGCGCTCGCGGCAGTCGCCGGCGGGGTTCTCGTGGACGCCATCCTGACTGGCTGTGGAGTCGGCGACCCGCCTCTTGGTGCTTTGGAATCGGGCGTTTCCGTCCGCGACTCCGCTCGAGAGTCGGGTCGGTCGGACACACCGCACGACCCGCGAACCGACGGTTCGAGCGGGGTCAGTCGTCCGCGAGAGTCTGCCGAATCTCCGCGGCGGTCTCGCGGTCCTCGACCATCAGGATGAACTCTCCCTCCCACTCGCCCTCGGCGATGTCCGCCGCGAGACGCGCCGAGACGCCGAACCGGTTGACCGTCTCGCCGTCGTACCGCAGGACCACCTCGAACGGGTCGGGGTCTTCGCCGACGCCGGCCGCGCGAAACGCCTCGCTCACCTCGGCCGCCGTGGCGTCGGCGAGGACGACCGGCAGGCCGTACCCGCCCGACCGCTGTTTCTGCACCTCGCCGACGCGCGACACGCCGGCCCCGGTGAACAGCGTCCGGTCCGTCTCCGGGCCGACGAGGCGCATCTCGACGCTCGCCGGGTCTGCGGCGTCGGCGGTCGGCGTTCCGCCTTCGTCCGTCTCGGTTCTCGAACCCGATTGCGCCGTCGCGTCGTCGTCGGTTTCCAGTCCCGCGGCGGAGCATCCCGCGAGGAGGGCTGTCGCTGTCGTTCCGAACAGTCCGAGCGTCGCACGTCTGGAGGGCGGCATACGCTCACCTATCGAACATGTCTACAAAGTTCTTGTGTGCTCGGAGTCGGGCGTGCTCGGGAGTCCGTCAGAAGCGGTCCCGCAGTTCGGCGCGCAGGTCGTCCAGCGAGGCGCCCTTCATCGAGAGGAGGACGAGCAGGTGATACACGAGGTCGGCGCTCTCGGCCAGCAACTCCTCGGTGTCGTCGTCCTTCGCCGCGAGGATGGCCTCCGTCGTCTCCTCGCCGATCTTCTCCAAGACGTAGTTCTCGCCCTTCTCGTGGGTGAACAAGGTCGTGGTGTACGAGTCGTCCGGCAACTCGGCCTTCCGCGCCTCGATGGTCGAGAACAGGGCGTCGAGCACCGCGTCGGAGTCGGATTCATCGGTCATACCGGTGCGTGGGAACGTCGCGAGAAAACGGTTCTGACTCCCGAACGACGGCGCGAGCGTGCGAGACGAGCCTCAGTCCGCGGCCTCGGCCTCGATTCGGTCGAAGAACGCCAGGTCGTGCAGGCGACTGTCGTCGGTCAGTTCGGGGTGGAAGGAGGTGCCGACGACGGGACCCTGCCGCACGGCGACGGGCGTCCCCTCCCACTCGGCCAACACGTCGACGCCCTCGCCCACCTCGTCGATGAGGGGGGCGCGGATGAACACCGCCGGGAACGGGTCGTCCATCCCCTCGACGTCGAGGGGAGCCTCGAAACTGTCCACCTGTCGGCCGAACGCGTTCCGGTCGACGGTCACGTCTAGCAGGTCCAGCGTCTCCACCCGGTCGTCCTTCGCGTCCCGGGAGGCGACGATGAGTCCGGCGCACGTCGCCAGCACGGGTTTGCCGGCGGCGACGTGGTCGCGTATCTCTTCGTCGATGCCCTCGCGCTTCAGGAGGCGCGAGATGGCCGTGGACTCGCCGCCGGGGACGAGAAGCACGTCGCAGTCGGGGACGTGGCCGGACTGACGAATCTCGACGACTTCGACCGGTTCTCCGTGGGCCTCGGCCGCGCGACGGATGGCCGCGGCGTGTTCGGACACGTCGCCCTGCACGGCGACGACGCCTGCGCGTAACATACGTGCCCGTCGGTGTCCGGGGGTGAAAAAGTGAACGTTCGGCCGGCGTCGCACCGACTACGAGGACGTGCGTTCGGGAGGTCCGGGGACCGGTTCGGCCGTTCAGAACGCGACGGCGTTCAGGACGAGGACGCCGACGCCGAAGAGGAGGCCGAACGCGACGACGCTCTTGGGGTCGAGACGGATGGCGTTGCGGTCCTCGGCGTCGAAGTACCGAACGAGACCCGCACTAGACATCAAGCCACCGCTGTTCTGTCCGCTGCTCATGGCAGTCACTCCGCCTCCCCTTCGCCTAAACGTTTCGACTCTGGCCGAACGGGGGTGGGTAAGAAACCCTTATGCGCAGGGCTCGGTAACGACCAGAGGGATCACGATGACCGTTCGACTCAAGGACTTCTACGCCGACTGGTGCGGGCCGTGCAAGACGCAGGACCCGATTCTCGACGAACTCGAAGCCGACTACGCGGACGTCGAGTTCGAGAAGGTCGACGTAGACGAACAACAGGACGTGGCCAACGAGTATCAGGTTCGCTCGCTCCCGACGCTCATCGTCGAGAACGACGACGGCATCGTCGACCGATTCGTCGGCGTCACTCAGCGAGAGGACCTCGAAGACGCCCTGCAGAAGGCGGGCGCGTAACCGGTCACGACCGTTCTCTCGACGCTTCGCCCGTGCGATCAGCGACCGCGACGCGTCACGCCCCGGGTCGGGCGTCCGCGGTGGCGCCGTGCGGGCCCCGTCCGCGCCAGACGCTCTCGCAAGCGTTATACGGGCGGCTGGGGAACTGACGTGTATGCCAACCAACGACGCCGCGACCAAGCGAACGCTGGAGAAGCAGATCTGCATGCGCTGTAACGCGCGCAACCCCGCGCGTGCGAAGGCCTGCCGAAAGTGCGGCTACAAGAACCTCCGTCCGAAGTCGAAGGAACGCCGCGCCGCGTAATCGGACGCCCTTTCTCTCCATCTTCCGCCGGCGTAGCGGCGCGTCCGGGTCGCTCAGTCGTCGGGGTACTTCGGTTCGCGCCGTTCCGCGCGTGAGAGCGCCCGCTCTATCACGTCCCGCACGGAGTCGCCGTCCGGGTCCGAGCGGAACACGTCGCCGTGGCCCGCGTACAGTTCCGCGACGGTGTCCGGCATCCGTCTGAGGAGAGTTCGGAGGCTCTCGACGAGGCGTTCGCGCGACTGGCCGGGCATGTCCGTCCGGCCGAAACTGCCGTCGTCGAACGCGCCGTCGTCGTGGACGACGACGTCGCCGCTGAACACGCGCGTCTCGCCGACGAGGGAGACGTGGTCGGAGGCGTGACCGGGTGTGTACACCACCTCGAACGTCTCGTCGCCCATCCGGAGTTCGTCGCCGTCTTCGAGTTCGCCGGTCCGGCGCGGGTGGTCCGCGTACGCGTACAGGTCGGCGTCGAAGGCGTCGAGGACGGCGTCGAGTTCGCCGACGTGGTCGGTGTGCTGGTGCGTGAGGACGACGGCGTCCAGCGCGTCGGTGTGCTCGGCGACGACGTCTTCGACGCCGGGCATCGTCCCGGCGTCTACGAGCACGTTCCGTTCGCCGAGGACGAGATACGCGTTACAGGTGAACTGTTCCGCGCCGTCGGTGACCGTGACGATTTCCATGGATGCCCGTACGGCCGCGCGAAGAAAAACCCCCACCGACTCGGCACGGTCGCCCGTCCCTCCGACGCACCCAATCGCCGCTCGACCGTATATTTCCGATGTTCAATCTGTGAACAAAATTCTCACCTGCGTATCATTTTTCCGTCTGAGCCGTCTACGTCGACTCGTATGGGATTTGGGAGCTACGACGAGTCCGAGCAGGAGAGTCAAGACTACGACCAGGACCTTGACGAGAACGACGGCGTCGCAACCTCGGAGAACGACCACAAGGGCGAGGTCGAGTTCGAGAACGGCGCGTCGAACGAGGAACTGCTGGACCGTCTGCAAGAGATCAAGGACGACTGACGGGGCGACGTGACGCCGCCGGTCAAGTCGGGCGCGCGCGCACTCGGCGTCGCCGAGTCGTACGAGGACGGGGTCGGGTCCGAGAGCGTGCTCTGTGGTGCAGTCGTCCGCGCGGACCGCGTCGTCGACGGCGCGGCCT
>NZ_WPCD01000066.1:0-15838 GCF_009741955.1 Halogeometricum sp. CBA1124
CGACGTGCGAAACATCGGGACGACGTTCGAGACGAAGCCCGACTGGTGCGACCCCGAGCAGATAGACCGGATGCTCGACCTGGGGGCGACGAAGGTGGAAGTCGGCGTCCAGACGACGTACGAGCGCATCAACCGCGAGATGCACCGCGGGCACGGCGTGCAGGCGTCGCTGGACGCCAACCGCCGCCTCCGCGACTCGGCGTTCAAGGTGGGCTTCCACATGATGCCCGGCCAGCCCGGCATGTCGAAGGAGATGTGCGTCGAGGACTTCCGGCAACTGTTCGAGAACGCCGACTGGCGGCCGGACTACCTGAAGATATACCCGACGCTCGTCGTCCGCGACACCATCACCTACGACATGTGGCGGCGCGACGAGTACGACCCGCTGGACAACGAGGAGGCCGCGGACGTCGTCGCCGAGGTGATGGGGATGATTCCGAAGTACACGCGCCTCCAACGCGTCCAGCGGGACATCCCGGCGGACTTCATCGACGCGGGCGTCTGGAAGTCGAACCTCCGCCAACTCGCCGAGCAACGCGCCGAGGAGAAGGGCATCGAGGTGAACGACATCCGCGCCCGCGAGGTGGGGATGAACGACGCCGACCCGGACCCCGAACGCGTCGAACTGCAGGTGGAGACGTACGAGGCGGCCGAGGGGACCGAACACTTCATGTCGTTCGAGGACCCCGCCGAGGACCTGCTGGTCGGCTTCTGTCGCCTCCGATTCCCGCACGACCCGGTCCGGCGGGAGTTGGCGGACGCCGCCCTCGTCCGCGAACTCCACGTGTACGGCTCCGAAGTCGGACTGGGCGGCGACGGCGACTGGCAGCACAAGGGGTACGGCCGCCGCCTCCTCGGCCACGCCGAGGAGATGGCGCGCGACGCCGGCTACGACAAGGTGAGCGTCATCTCCGGTATCGGCGTCCGCGAGTACTACAAGCAGAAGTTGGGGTACCATCAGGACGGGCCGTACGTCTCGAAGCGGTTCTGAGGTGTGGCGGTTTTTTCCACCAGGTTTTGCGGGGGCGAGCGGAGCGAGCCCCCGGAAAAAGTGGGTTGTGGTGACCCGGACCCGCCGCGGGGCGGCGGTTCGACCGCCGCCGGCGAGTGCGACGACTTTTGAGGCTCGCCACGAATCCTCGGACATGGTCTCGCTTCGCGGTCCCGCCTGGGTGGGTGCCGCCGGGTTCGTCCTCGTCGCCGTCGGCCTCGGGTTCCTCCTCACGGGCGCGCCAATCGTCGGCATCGGCTTCTGCGCCCTCGCGGTCGGACTCGTCGCCGTCGCCGTCCGCGACGACGACGAGACGGACACCTCGACGCGCGCGGCGACGCCCGACGAACCGGCCGACGACGCCCTCGCGACGCTCCGGGAACGGTACGCTCGCGGGGACTCTCGGACGCGCAGTTCGAGGCGAAACTGGAACGACTCCTCGAAGTCGAGACGCGTGAGGACCTCGAGGTGAGCGTCGAACGGCGGACCGAAGCGGTCGAAACAGAGCGCGAGTGAGTCCGCCGTTCCGACGGCAGACGTATCAGATTTGATTTCTGTCCGTCGGACTTATACGTAACCGCCTCCGCCTCTACGACGATATGGGACGCGACGCGACTGCCGTGCGGTTCCGGGGGCGGTCCTGATGCAGGTGGGGGAGTTCCTCGCGACGGCCCGGTCCTCGCTGGCGCAGGTGGCGACGACCGAGGCGCGTCTCGGCGCGACGGCGGTGCTCGTCGGCTCTGCCGTCACTGTCGCACTGTTGCTCGCACCGCGGGCGGTGACCCGCGCCGCCCGCGAGTTGGACGACCGGGTGCTGTCGGACCCGCGGATACCCGACTCGGTGTCCGAGGCGCGGTGGGTGCTCCCGCCGTCGGTGGTCGTGCGAACGCTCCAGACGGGCGTGTTCGTCGCCGCGACGCTGGCCGTCCTCGTCGTCTGGGGGCGCGAGGACCTCGCACTCGCGGCGACGGTGTTGCTCGCGAGTCTCGCGCCGGTCGCGGGGCGCGTCCTCCTGACGGCGGCGCTGTTCGTCGGCGCGTACGTCGGCATCGACGCCCTGGAGTCGTGGCTGACGGCCTACGCCGCCGGCTCGGACCGCATCAACGAACATCAGGAGGGCATCGTCTTCCGCGTCCTCCAGTTGGTCGTCCTCCTCGCGGTGGGACTGGCGACCCTGACCGTCTGGGACGCCGAACTCGGCAGCCTCCTCGTCGGTGCCGGCTTCCTCGGCATCGTCGTCGGGATGGCCGCCAGACAGACGCTCGGGTCGCTCATCGCCGGGTTCGTCCTGATGTTCTCCCGACCGTTCGAGATCGGCGACTGGGTGGAGATAGACGGCGAGGAGGGCATCGTCTCGGACATCACCATCATCAACACCCGTCTGCGGAACTTCGACGGCGAGTCGGTGGTGTTCCCGAACGACCGCGTGACGAAGGCGACCATCACGAACCGGACGCGCCGGGACCAACTCCGCCTCACCGTGGAGGTCGGCGTCGACTACGAGACGGACCTCGATCTAGCCGTCGGCGTCGCGGAGGCGGCCGTCGAAGACCTGGGCGTCGTCGCGGACGTGCCGGCACCGAACGTCCTCCCGACGACGTTCGGCGACTCGGCGGTCGGGCTCACAGTTCGCTTCTGGATAAAGCACCCGTCCGCGCCTCGGCGCGCGAAGGCGAACGCGGCCGTCGTGCAGGCGGTAAAGGAGGCGTTCGACGGCCGGGGAATCAAGATACCCTACCCGCAGCGAGAACTCGCGGGACGCGAGGAGGCCGGTGGGTTCGCCGTCCGCGACGGCGTCGAGAGCGAGGAGCCGCCGACGTCGGTCAGTACGACCGACTGAGGCCGGCGGACTGGCGCGTCTCGGCCGACCGCCTTCCGACCGGCCGACGGGAGAGTCGACCCGACCCGCGGACCGTCGAGACGGCCGGCGTCACAGCGACTTCTGCATCGCGATGTGCGGGATGCCGGCGTCGTCGAACTCGTCGCCGAACGCGCTGTAACCGAGCGACTCGTAGAACGGCTGGACGCGCCGCTGAGCGTTGAGCCGCACCCGCGAGAACCCCACCTCGCGGGCCTCGCGTTCGGCGGCGGCCATCACGCGGCGGCCCCAGCCTTCGCCGCGCCTGTCCTCGGCGACGACGACGCGTTCGACCTTGGCCGTCTCCTCGTCGTACGCGCGTATCCGCGCCGCGCCGACGACGGTGTCGTCGTCGTAGGCGACGAGGTGCGTCGCGTCGGCGTCCGGTTCGTCGTGCTCGTCCCACTCCAGTTCCTCGGCGACGCCCTGTTCCTCGACGAACACCTCGCGGCGAATCGAGAAGGCGTCGTCGCGTTCCGCCTCCGTCTCGGCGACGAACACGCCCGTTCGCGGCGACTCGGACGGGTCGTCCCCGTCCGTCGCGCCGGCCGCGGCGTTCTCGTCCGTCTCGCCGTCTTCGTTCCGGTCGGTCACGTCTCACCCAACGGCCCCCTCCCGACTGAGCGTTTCGGCTTCGGGCAAAGACTCAACACTCGCTTCGACGAACGTGTCGGTATGGCCTCGGGCACCCCGTCGACGACGATACAGTCGCTCGTTCTCGGGCGCGACCCCGAGCAGTCGGTGCGCCTCACCGCGGTGGCCGCGGGACTGTTCCTCGTCGTCTTCTTCCTGCACCTGCCGCCGAGACTCGTCGGGAGCCTCTCCGTCCCGTTCGGACTGTTCCTCCCCGCACTCGTCGCCATCTGCGTCCTCGTGGCCGCCGTCGGCGCGTTCCTGAACGACGGCCTCCTCGTCAGCGTCGCCCTCGCGAGCGGGCCGAGTCTCGGCTTCTACCTGCCGCTTGCGCTGTTCAGCCTCACGACGCCGCAGAACACCGTCGCCGAGAGCCTCGCGTTCGGAACCATCTTCGCCGTCGTCTGCGGCGCCGTCGGGTTCGTCGTCGGCGCGGGCGTCCGCCGACTCGCGCGCGATTCGGGTGGGGGACGGCCGCGGACGGCACGTAGCCCGCCACGCGCGTCGCCCGAACGTGCGGCTTTTCAGCCGCGCCCGTGAATGCGGGGGTATGGACCCGAAGCGGGAGTGACGAGCGTCGACCTCTCGGCCCTCGTCACCGAGTTGAATCGGTACGAGGGGGCGAAGGTCGACAAGGCCTATCTCTACGGCGACGACCTGCTTCGCCTGCGGATGCGCGACTTCGACCGGGGTCGCGTCGAACTCATCGTCGAAGTCGGCGACGTGAAACGGGCGCACACGGCCAAACCGGAACACGTGCCGGACGCTCCCGGGCGGCCGCCGAACTTCGCGATGATGCTTCGGAACCGCCTCAGCGGAGCCGACTTCGCGGGCGTCGAGCAGTACGAGTTCGACCGCATTCTCTCGTTCGACTTCGAACGCGACGACGAGGACACCACTATCGTCGTCGAGTTGTTCGGACAGGGCAACGTCGCCGTCCTCGACGAGACGGGCGAAGTCGTCCGCAGTCTGGAGACGGTGCGGCTGAAGTCCCGGACCGTCGCCCCCGGCGCGCAGTACGAGTTCCCCTCCTCCCGGCTCCATCCGTTCACGGTGAGTTACGAGGGGTTCAAGCGTCGCATGGAGGACTCCGACACCGACGTGGTGCGGACGCTGGCGACGCAGGTGAACCTCGGCGGCCTGTACGCCGAGGAGTTCTGCACCCGCGCGGGCGCGAGAAGACGATGGACATCGCCGACGCCGGCGACGAGGAGTTCCGCGCCGTCTACGACGCCATCCAGTCGTTCCACGAACGCCTCAAGTCGGGCGACTTCGACCCGCGCGTGTACGAGGAGGACGGCGCCGTCGTGGACGCGACGCCGTTCCCCCTCGAAGAACACGCGGCCGAGGGGCTGAACAGCGAGTCGCACGACTCGTTCAACGACGCCCTCGACGAGTACTTCTACCGACTGGACCGCACCGCCGAGGACGAACCCGAGGAGGAACCGGGGTCGAACCGCCCGGACTTCGAGGCCGAGATAGAGAAGAAACAGCGCATCATCGAGCAACAGGAGGGAGCCATCGAGGGGTTCGAGCAACAGGCGCAGACGGAACGCGAACGCGCCGAACTGCTGTACGCCAACTACGACCTGGTGGACGAGGTGCTGTCGACGGTTCGCTCGGCCCGCGAGGAGGACGTGCCGTGGGACGAAATCCGTCAGACGCTCGAAGACGGGGCCGAACGCGGCATCCCCGCCGCCGAGGCAGTCGTCGATGTCGACGGCGCGGAGGGCACCGTCACCGTCGAACTCGACGGCACGCGGGTCGAAGTCGAGGTGGACACCGGCGTCGAGAAGAACGCCGACAGGCTCTACACGGAGGCCAAGCGCGTCGAGGGGAAGAAGGAAGGCGCGCAGGCGGCCATCGAGGACACCCGCGAGGAACTGGCCGAAGTGAAGGCCCGCCGCGACGCGTGGGAGGCCGACGACGACGAAGAGGAGGAAGACGAGGAGTCGGAACCCGAGGACGTCGACTGGCTCTCGCGTTCGTCCATCCCCCTCCGCACCGAAGAGCACTGGTACGAGCGGTTCCGCTGGTTCCGCACCTCCGACGGCTACCTCGTCATCGGCGGCCGCAACGCCGACCAGAACGAGGAGATAGTCAAGAAGTACCTGAACAAACACGACCTGTTCTTCCACACGCAGGCGCACGGCGGCCCCGTCACCGTCGTGAAGGCGACGGGCCCCTCCGAACCGTCGCAGGCGGTGGAGTTCCCCGACTCGACGAAGCGGGAGGCGGCGCAGTTCGCCGTCTCGTACTCCTCGACGTGGAAGGAGGGTCGATTCGAGGGCGAGGCGTACATGGTGACGCCCGACCAGGTGTCGAAGCGCCCGAGTCCGGCGAGTACATCGAGAAGGGGTCGTTCGTCATCCGCGGCGACCGGACGTACTTCCGCGACGTGGCGGCGGAGGTTCTCGTCGGCGTTCAGTGCGAGGGCGAGACGCGCGTGCTGGGCGGCCCACCGACGGCCATCGAGGGCCGTGTGGAGACGGCCGTCCGCCTGCAACCCGGTCGCTACGCGCAGAACGACGCCGCGAAGATGGTGTACCGCCGCTTCAAGGAGACGTTCGCCGACCAGTCGTTCGTCCGGAAGGTGGCCAGCCCGGACAAGATTCAGGAGTTCCTCCCCCCGGGCGGGAGCGAACTGCTGGACGACTGAGAGACTCCGCCGTAGCGGACCTAATACTCAGTTATTCCGACTGTACGGGTCTATATTTATCTCGTGAACCGACGTATCTTCCCCCGAGCGCACACTCCGTCCTCACGACCGTCGAGACGGATGCACGATAGCGAACGGCTACCTGGCCGATGCGAGTGCGGACGCGAGCGCGCTCGTGAAACAACATGATTAGCGATTCACTCAACTACCTACGAAACGACGAAGACTGGGTAAAGACGGTCCTCATCGGTGGCGTCCTCAGCCTCCTCAGCGTCCTCATCGTCCCCACGATTCTGGTCGCGGGGTATCTCGTCCGGGTCGTCCGCGCGACGATGCACGGCGACGAGCAACCGCCGGCGTTCGACGAATGGGGTGACTTGGCGGTAGACGGCCTGAAGGCCGCGGTCATCGCCATCGTCTACGGGTTCGTCCCGACGCTCATCGCCGGCGTGCTGGTCGGCGGTGCCGTCTTCACCATCGTGATGGGCGACGCGGCGGGGTCGAGCGGACTGGCCGCTCTCGGCGGCCTCGGCATCCTCGTGGGCCTCCTCGTCTCGTTCGTCCTCGGCCTGCTGGCGGCGTACGTCATCCCGGCGGCCGTCGCGAACTTCGCGGAGACCGACCAGATGGGCAAGGCGTTCTCGTTCGGCGACCTGCGCCCCATCCTCACCTCGGGTAAGTACTTCACGGCGTGGGTGAGCGGCTTCGCCGTCATCTTCGTCGGCGCGTTGGTCGCGGGCGTCTGAACGCCATCCCGGTGCTCGGCCTCATCGCCGGCGGGTTCCTCGGCTTCTACGCCGCGGTGGCCGCGTACTACCTCATCGGGACCGCGTGGGGCGAACTCCACGACATCGAGATGCGCGAGAGCGAGGAACGGCCCGACGAACAGGCCGCTATCTGAGCGGAACACGACTTTTGATAAAGAGTTAACTTATCGACGGGTGTCGATTCGGCCGATGCTAGGTGACGCCCTGTCGTACCCGCGGAACAGTTCGGACTGGATACCGACGATTCTCATCGGTGGGCTGCTCAGCGTCCTCAGCGTCCTCGTCCTCCCGGTGTTCGTCGTGCAGGGCTACTCGCTCCGCGTCATGCGGAGTGCGGCGAAGGGCGAAGAGGCCGCCCCGTCGTTCACGGACTGGGGGGGCCTCGTCGTGGACGGACTCAAGCTATTCCTCGTCAGCCTCGTGTACGGCCTCCTCGTGTTCGTCCCGATGGCTCTCGTGGGCGTCGTCCTCGGATTCGGTTCCGCGCTCTTCTCCGACCCCACGACCGGTCCGAGCGCCGCGTTCGGGGTCGCCACGCTCCTCGGGTTCGCCGTCGTCGGCCTGTTCGGCCTCCTCGTCGGCTACTTCGCCCCCGCCGGGTACGCCAACTTCGCCGTCGAGGACTCCCTCGGGGCGGCGTTCGACGTCTCGACCATCGTCGCGGCGGCGACGACGGGCGAGTACTTCAAGGCGTGGGTGTTGGCCATCGTCGTCGGTGTCGTCCTCGGTACCGTCGGCGCGGCACTCTCAGTCGTCCTCGTGGGTATCTTCGTCATCTTCTACGCGCAGGTCGTCACCTACTACCTGTTCGGCCGCGGGTTCGCCGAGGGTCTCGGGAAGAAGCGTCGCGGTGTGGTCGAGTCCGACTACTGAACGGACGGTATAGCAGCACCTTTCCCCGCCGGCCCCGCACGTCCGACATGCGCATTTCGAGTCGCGGACGCGGCGAGGAGGGCCGCGAACGCATCACGCTCGTCCCCGAGAACGTGGACGACCTCTGGCACCTCTCGCACGTCCTCGAGTCGGGCGATTTGGTCTCCGGCGACACCACTCGCCGCATCCAGCGAGACGACGACCAGATGCGGGACACGGGCGGCCAACGCGAACACATGCACGTCACAATCAGCGTCGGCGACGTGGAGTTCGCGCGCTTCGCCAACCGCCTCCGCGTCGGCGGCGAGATAGTCGGCTGTTCCCGCGAGGACCAACTCGGGCACCACCACACGCTGAACGTCGAAGAACACGACGAGGTGACCATCGAGAAGCACTTCAAGCCGGACCAGATCGACCGCATCGAGGAGGCCGAGGAGGCCGCCGAGAACCCCGACGTGGTCATCGCCACCGTCGAGGAGGGCGAGGCACACATCCACACCGTCGCGCAGTACGGCACCGAGGAGCGCTTCTCGTTCACCGCGCCGACGGGGAAGGGCGAGTACGCCCGCCCGCGGTCGGAGTTGTTCGCGGAACTCGGGAAGGCCCTGTCGCGGATGGACGTGGACGCCATCATCCTCGCGGGACCGGGGTTCACGAAGCAGGACGCCCGCGACTACGTCGCGGAGAACCACCCCGACGTGGCCGAGAAGATGACCGTCGTGGACACCTCCAGCGTCGGCGACAGGGGCGTCCACGAGGTGCTGAAGCGCGGCGCGGTGGACGAGGTGCAGACGCAGACGCGCATCTCGAAGGAGGCCGACCTCATCGACGACCTGATGGAGGGCATCGCCACGGGCGAGAAGGTGGCCTACGGAATCGAGGCAGTCGCCGAAGCCGCCGAGTTCGGCGCGGTGGAGACGCTCCTCGTCCTCGACGAACGCCTGCGCGAGGAACGACAGGGGCAGGGCGACTGGGACGTGGACGTGAACGAGGTCATCCAGAGCGTCGAACGGCAGGGCGGCGACGTCGCCGTCTTCTCCTCGGAGTTCGACCCCGGCCGCCAACTGAGAACCTCGGCGGCATCGCGGCCATCCTCCGCTATCGGTTGCAGTGAGGCGCGCCCGCTGTCGGCCCGCGCCACTCGTGCGGACGCCCGCCGCCTCGAACGTCGGCAGAACGCCTTTGCCCGGAGAGTGCCAACGTCTTGCATGGAACGCGGTGCAGCGTCGGCGGCGATACGGCGGGTCGACCGGTACCTCGACCTGACGTTCTTCGCCGGGATGGAGATATCGGCGCTCGTCGTGCCGACGCTGTGGATGCTTCTGGCCGCCCGGCCGGCGGAGGCGGTGTCGCTGTCGGCGATGACCGCCCTCTGCGTGAGTCCGTTCGCCGTCGCCGCCTTCCGCGGCGGGTACGTCGGCGACGCGACGTGGCCGTCGCCGGGTCACTTCGGGACGATGCCCGCGCGCTCCGCGTACTACAGTCTCGTCGTGGCCGGGGCGACGTATCTCGGCGTCGCGCGCAACTCGTCTGGGGGTCGTTCGTCCCCGGCGTCCTCGTGCCCGCAGTCGTCTGCGCCGCCGCCCTCTCGGCGATGCCGCGCGTCCTGCGGACCACGGCCCGGGTGGCCCGCCTCTCGTTGTAGTCCGCCGCATCGGCTGTGGAACGGGCGGCGACGCTCCGTCACACGCGCCGACGGCGAGGCGTCTCACTCGCTCGACGCTACGTTCGTCAGCAGCGCCTCACTCCCCGGTCAGCGCCTCGCTCGCGGGCGCGAAGTCGAGGGTCGTCCCCAGTCCCTCCGCCGTCGCCTTCTCGTAGAGGAGGTACGCGCCGGCGACGGTTTCGATGCCGGTGCCACCGCTGTCGAAGACGGTAATCTCCTCGTCGTCCTCGCGGCCCGGCACCTCGCCGGCGACGATTTCGCCGAGTTCGGCGTAGACGTGGTCTTCGTCCACCACGCCCTCCTCGACGGCGTGGAGGAACGACCCGGCGTCCTGCGTCGCGCGCGCCCGCAAGTCGGGAACGTACTTCGCGCGTTCGATGGTCGTCGTGTCGAGTTCGCGCTTGCCGGGGGTGTACTGCCCCATCGCGGTGACGTGCGTGCCCGGTTCCAGTCTCTCGCCGTCGAAGACGGGGGCGGAAGCGTTCGTCGCCGTGACGACGACGTCCGCGCCCTCCACCGCGGCGGCCGCCGAGGCGACGGCGGCAACGCTGGCGTCGAGTCGGCGGTCCATCTCCCCGGCGAACTCCTCGCGGTGTTCCTTCGTCGGAGAGTAGACCCACACCGTCTCGACGTCGCGGACCGTCGCCGTCGCGCGGAGTTGTCCGCGGGCCTGTGCGCCGCTTCCGATGATGGCGACCGACGTCGCGTCCTCGCGCGCGAGTGCGTCGACGGCCACGGCGCCCGCGGCACCGGTCTGAACGGGTTCATGCTCGCGCCGTCCACGAGTGCGAGCGGTTCGCCCGACTCCGCGTCGAACAGTGGAGTCATGAACCAGGCGTCACCCGCGCCGAATCCGGCGCTGTACGTGTAGCCGCCCATCGCCCCCGTGTCCGGGAGGACGGCGGCGTACGTGGTGAGAAAGCCCGGCGGGTCCTCGTTCGTGAGTTTCGTCCGCGGTTCGGCCTGCGCGCCCTCGCCTCGTTGTCTGTACCCCTCTCGCACGGCGTCGACGAACTCCGCGGGAGTCGCCAGACCCGACACGTCGTCGCTCGTCAGAAACAGCGTCTCAGTCATGGGCGGCCCAACGCGGGCCAGCGTGATGAACGTGCGGGCGTCGGCGGTCCCGACGTGGTTCGTGCGACCGTCGGGCCGGGAAGCGTCGGTGCGAGAGCCACCCGAGGCGAGCGCCGGGGCTCACGCGAAGTGCGGTGTCGGAAGGAAGTTGGTCGAGAATCGATAGTCGCGGACGGGTCGTCGGTGTGACAGGGTCGGACGACTAGTCCGCGTCGACGGGCGTCGCGGGGTTCGAGTTCGAGTTGGCCGAACTGTTCGTATCGATGGGGCGTCGCGTCTGGGTGGGGACGGGCCCGTTGACGAACAGCGCGTGGCCGACGATGCAGGCGGCGACGCCCGCGGCGATTGGGACGGCCTGGGTGAGGCCGAATCCGGCGGTGGTCAGCGTTCCGGTGAGACCGAGGAGTGCCACAGGAATGAGGCCGAGAACGTAGTCGTAGTACCCTGTCATAATACATGTATTACTACGAAGACAGGTGATATAATTCTTTCCCATGCCTGACCCATACAGTCGCAGTCATATCCAGATACTATTTCTATAACTTATGATGTCGAAGCGGTATCACAGCATTTTTGAGTTCATTTTTCAGTCCTTTATCTACAGATAGAAATACAGTCTCTCCGGCGACGAACCGGACTCCGGTCGCGGAGACTCACAGACTGCCCACATCGGAGCGTTCAACTGTGCCGTCGTTCGACTCACCGACGTGAACCGGAACGACCGTTCGATAGTTGCGCTCGTGATGCTCGCCCACGGGATGGTGCACACGTACGAACTGTCCATCCCCATCTTCGTCTCCATCTGGCTGACGGAGTTCGACGTCGTCAACCTCGGACTGACGCAGTTGGAGGTGACGGCGGCGACGCTCGGGTTGGTCGTGACCGCCGGCTACGGGCTGTTCGGCCTCGGGGCGCTTCCGGGCGGCGTCCTCGTGGACCGCATCGGGTCGCGGCGGCTCATCTCCGTCTGTCTGTTCGGCATGGCCGGGTCGTTCGTCCTCCTCGGTCTCTCGCCGAACCTGCTCGTCGTCACGCTGGCCCTGCTCTGCTGGGGGGCGGCCGCGAGCGTCTACCACCCGGCCGGCCTCGCCTCATCTCGAAGGGCGTGGACGAACGCGGGACGGGATTCGCCTACCACGGCATCGCCGGCAACGTCGGCATCGGCCTCGGCCCCCTCCTCACCGCCGTCCTCCTGATGTTCCTCGACTGGACGACGGTGGCGATGCTGCTGGCGCTTCCCGCCCTCGGTGCGGCCGCCTACGCGTTGCGCGCGCGGTTCGACGAGACGGCCGCCGTCGACGCGGGCTCCGGCGGGTCCTCGAAGGCCGACGCCGGCGTCGACTCGTTCGCGGAGTTCGTCTCGGAGTCCAAGCGGTTGGTCGCGGGCGGCTTCGTCGTCGTCTTCCTCGTCGTGATGAGTTCGGGGCTCTACTACCGCGGCGTCCTGACGTTCCTCCCCGACCTGCTGTCCGAAATCGACCAGTTCGCGGCCGTCCCGCTGGCGACGCTTCTGCCGGCCGGCGTCTCGGACCTCCTGGGCGTCGAGGCCGGGTCGGGTCGGACGCTCCAGCCCGAGCGCTACTTCTACTCCGGCCTCCTGATGGTCGGCGTCCTCGGCCAGTACGCGGGCGGGAAGCTCACCGACCGCGTCCCCCTCGAGTGGGGCCTCGTCGGCGCGTTCAGCGGGCTGGCCGTCCTCGCGGTGCTGTTCCTCCCCGTCGTGAACGCCGGCCTCGTTCCCCTCCTCGCCTTCGGCGCCGTCCTCGGCTTCTCCCTGTTCGTCATCCAGCCGTTCTATCAGGCCACCGTCGCCGAGTACACGCCCGCCGGGACCCGTGGCCTCTCCTACGGCTTCACCTACCTCGGCGTGTTCGGCGTCGGCGCCCTCGGCGGCGCTCTCGCCGGCGCAATCCTGACGTACGCGACGCCGGCGGTGCTGTTCACGACGCTCGCGGGCATCGCCGTCGCCGGCGCCCTGTTCGGCCTCTACCTCGCCCGCAAGCGCGAGTCGCCGTCGGCCGCCGAAGTGGCGTCGGACTGACGCCCCTCACGACTGTCTCGGCCGCCCGTCCGACTCCGACTCGTCCGGCTCCGACTCGTCCGGCTCCGACTCGTCCGGCTCTGACCCGACCGCTCCGTGACCGCCGAGCAGTCGTTCCGTCCGCCCGAACCCGAACCAGTAGGAGTTCACCGGCTCGGTCGACCCCGGTTCGGGGTCGGCGGGTCCGACCGGCTCCCGCAGTCGAGACGAGACTGCCCCGACGGCCGTCCCCTCCGCGCCGTCGCGCGTTCGAACGGATACGACACGTCTCGGCTGGCGTATCGGACGGCGTCCGACGCCGACCGGAGCAGACGCGCGGCCCGCTTCCGGAGCGACTGTCTGGGCCACCACAGTTCCGAGCGGCGGGCGTGCGCGAACTTCGAGGCGTCCACGTGGTCGAGGTCCGCGAAGAGGTCGCGCAGCCACTGGAACGCGGCGAAGTGTTCCGACTCCGACTCGTTGCCGTCGAGTACGAGCGAGCGGACGGTTCCCTCGGACACGGTGTAGACGGTCGGCGGCGCGGTCCCGTCTGCCGGTTCGACCACGGCACCGACGGCGAACTCCCCGGACCCGGCTTGGGTGGCAGCGAGGAGCGTCCCACCCGCCCGCTCCGGCGGGCAGTCGCGGACCAGCGGTATCAGCGCGACCTGCCACTTGTAGTTGTTCTTGTAGACGAGTTCGTGGACGACGGCGTCGTCGTCCGCCAGCGTGAACGTCTCCGCCAGCGTCCGCCGCAACGTGTCGTAGTCCGAGTCGGCCCGGAGTCGGGCCCGCCACGCCTCGGCGTTCCGCAGCGGTCTGAACGAGTCGACCTTCGGGTAGCCGACTATCTTCTCGATGTGCTCGGCGTTGAGCAGGATCGAGAACGCGTCGGCGTTGCCGGTGAGGTCGAGCGGCTCCCACGGCGCTCCCCAGCCGTCGCGGCGCAGCGGCCGGTTGATGCGAACCTCTCGACGCGGGTCGCCGTCCGTGCTGTAGTACCTGAGGCCGCCGTAGAACTGTTCGCCGTCGGAGAGTTCTATCAACACGCGGTCGGCGTCGCGCAGGTGGTTCAGCCACGGCGACTCGGGCGAGCGTTTGATCTGGCGACTCTTCCACAGCACCGCCCGCGCCCTGTCGGGGAGGTCGTACACGAGGACGACGGCGTACGCGCCGCCGAGGACGAGTGCGAGTCCGAACAGCACCACCACGAGTTCGGACAGGTCGGTCAACGCGGCACCCACCGCGGCGTCCTCGGCGAGCAGGTTCGTAATCGGCGCGGGGTCGCCGCCGGTGGCGAAGTAGACGGCGTCTATCAGCAGACTGGAGATGAGACTCCAGAGCAACAGCACGAAGCCGTCGACCTTCCGGTTGAGAAAGCCTCCCGAGAGGCTCAGGGCCATCGTCGTCGCGATGAACCCCGGTGCGACGAGCACGCTGGCGACGACGACGGACTCGACGGTCGGCAACGATTGAAGCGGTGTCGGGTTCACTTCTGGCTCCGTCGGCTCATTCGGCGGCTTCGTCCCCGTCGTCGGGGGTTAGCTGGACGACCACGTCGGCGCGGTGACCGGCGGCGCCGCCGACGCACCGCGTCTCGACCGACGTTCGTCTTCGGCGAGGACGTACGCGAGGCTGAACGACGGGCTCGGATTCCCCTTCGACGTGCCCGGCTTCCCCTCACCCTCGTCGACGCCCGGATGCGACTCCTCGTCGCCGCGTTCGCCGGCGAGCGTGGCTCCGCCGGTGGCGGTGAGGTCCTCCTTCGGCCGCGGGTCGCCGCCGATGGTCCCGCCGCCGCCCTCGCCGCCGAACGAGGTGGTGTCGGCCGAGCCGAGGTGCTCCGGTGCCAGCGGCTCCCCGCCCTCCGTCCCACTCCGCCACTCACCGTCGAGCGCGACGTAGTCGTCCAACCCGTCGTCCGCTTCGGCCGGGGAGACGAGTTGCGGGAGGAACCCGTGCTCCAGCACGTCGACGAGCGACGACTGGTCCCCTCGGATTCGAACCGTCAACACCGCGTCTCTCTCGGGGTCGAGGCTGTGCAGCGCGTCTTTGAGGTGTCTCCCTCCGTCCCAACTGTTCGTCATGGTACGACCCATAGAGAGACGCTAGCAGACGACATAACTGTTCACACGGCAACACGACCCGGAGAGACGAGCGAGCGCACAGAAGGAGACGGCGACGGCCGCGGTCAGCCGAGGAGTTTGAAGTAGAGCCAGCGCCACGCGACGAGGGCGAGGAGGCCCGTCGCGAGGATGACGGCGGCGAACGTCCACGCGAAACCGCCCTCGAACAGGGGGGACGCCCGGAGGCCGAGTCCGAGTAACCCGCCCGGAATCCACCCGCGAATCGCCAGCGGGATGGCCGCCTTCGCCGTCTCCGCGGCGCCGGCGGAGTACGCGCCGATGAGGACGCCGAAGAGACCCCACCCGAGGAGGAACGGGACGAGCGTGAGGAGCCACCCCACCGGTTCCGCCGAGAGGTAGTCCACGCCGTTGTGGTTCACGACACCGATGGTGAGCACGAGCGCCAACGCGAGGAAGTCCCCCACGGCGAGTGGGAGGGCGTCGGCGTCGAGTCGTTGGTCGAGGAACGAACCGTTCGAGGTTCCCATATCTCTCACATCCGAACGCCCCCACATGACTCTCTCGCTTTCGGACGCGTCGGTCGGCGCGGGTGCGAGCGGAACGCGCCGAGAGCGAGGCTATCGGCAGGTTCGAAGGACGCCCGCCCCGCCGCGGACGTGTCCGCGCCAAACTATTACGTCCCGTCCGTCCGTAGCGTCTCGCATGGACCGCCCACGGAACGTCGGCGGCGCCGACCGCGCCCTCAGGGGCGTACTCGGCGTCTGGCTGACCGTCGTCGCCGTCGCGGCGTATCTGGACGACCGGCGCGTCACCGCCCTCGTCTCCGCCGTCGCCGGCGCGGGACTGCTACAGAACGCGGCGACCGGATTCTGCGGCTGCAACGCCGCGCTGGGTATCGACACCACGACGGACGCGGACGACGAGTGAGGGCGACCCCGCCCCGCGTCCGGTGACTGCGAGTCCCTACTCCTCGTCGGTCGTCGCGGCCGGTACGCGGCCGGCGACGACGTACTCGAATCCCTCGGAGACGATTCGGGCAGTCAGGCCGGCGCGTTCCAGCACGTCGCAGAGTTCGTCGGCCGTCCAGAACTGCGAGTCGAACCCGACGGCGCGTTCGGCGAGGACGAGGCCGCGCCCGCGGAGCGTCCGCGGGCCGAACTCCTGAATCACGACGACGCCGCCGGGCGCGACGACGCGCACCATCTCGCCC
>NZ_WPCD01000181.1:0-7352 GCF_009741955.1 Halogeometricum sp. CBA1124
GTTCGTCGGGTCGACGCCGTTCGCGCCCGCGGTCGGTGCCAACGCCATCTCCGTCATGCGTGCGGGGTTCGTCGTCGGCCTCCTCGGCTTCGCCGGCGCGTTCCTGCAGGGGGCGAACGTCACGCAGGCCGTCGGCAACGAACTCGTCGTCGGCAACGTGTTGACGGCGACGGCAGCCACCGTCGCCCTCATCGTCGCCGCCGGCCTCGTCGCCCTCGGCGTCTTCGCGGGCTACCCCATCGCCACCGCGTTCACCGTCACCGGGGCCGTCGTCGGCGTCGGACTCGCCAACGGCGGCCTGCCCGCGTGGGCGAAGTACCAACAGATCGTGTCGCTGTGGGTGCTCACGCCGTTCGTCGGCGGCGGCACGGCGTACGCGACGGCGCGCCTCCTCCGCAGCGACCGGGTGCCCGAACGCGTCGCCGTCCCCCTCCTCGGCGGCGTCGTCGGCGTCATCGTCGCCAACGTCGACTTCGCCGTCCTCGGCACCGCCGACGCCGCCGCCGGGTCCATCGCCGAGTTCGTCGTCCGGTCGCTCCCGTCGGCCGAACTGGTCGGCCCCGGCCTCGGTCGCGTGCTCGCCACCGCGGCGCTCGCCTCCTCGCCGTCGGGGCCGTCGGGCAGTCGATGTACCGCGGACGAGGCGCGGGGACAGCGCCGGTTCCTCCTCGTCCTCGGCGGCCTCGTCGCGTTCTCGGCGGGCGGGAGTCAGGTCGGCCTCGCCATCGGGCCGCTGGTCCCGCTGTTGGACGCCGTGACCATCCCGCTACCCGCTCTCCTCGCCGGCGGCGGCCTCGGTCTGCTCGTCGGGTCGTGGACGGGCGCGCCGCGGATGATAAAGGCGCTCGCGCAGGACTACTCGTCGCTCGGGCCGCGGCGGTCCATCGCGGCGATGATTCCCTCGTTCGCCATCGCGCAGACGGCCGTGGCGCTCGGCATCCCCGTCTCGTTCAACGAGATAATCGTCAGCGCCATCGTCGGCAGCGGATACGCCGCGGGCGGTGCGGGCGTCAGTCGAGAGAAGATGGTGAAGACGGTCCTCGCGTGGGCCGGGTCGCTCGCACTCGCGTTCGTCGTCTCCTACGGCGGCTTCCGTGCCGTGTCGTTCGTGCTCGGCGTCTGAGGCCGTTCGCGTCCCACCCGCGGAGGGCGGGGACCGGGCGGAAGGACACGCCGCGTCTACTCGGGCTCTATCTCGGCTTCGGTCTCCGTCTCCGCCTCGTACGTCTCGTCGACGGTGATGCGCGCCTTCATGATGCGCGTGTTGTCCACCTGCTCGATGCGGATGGTGACGCCCTCGTACGCTATCTCTTCGCCCTCTTCGACGAGGCGGCCGGCGCGGTTGAAGATGAACCCGGCCAGCGTCTCGAACTCCTCGCCCTCGGGCAGGTCGAGTTCCAGCACCTCGTTCACCTCGTCGATGTTGACCTCGCCGCGGACGAGCGTCTCGCGGTCGTTGACGAACTCGAACGCCTCCTCCTCGTCGTCTTCGAGGATGTCGCCGACGATCTCCTCGACCATGTCTTCGAGCGTGATGAGGCCCTCGGTGGTCCCGAACTCGTCGATGACGATGACCATCTGGAGGCGGTTGTCCTGTATCTCCGCCAGCAGTTCGTCCACGTTCTTCGACTCGGGGACGTGCAGCGTCGGCTGGACGATGTCGGCCAGTTTGCTGTCGCCCTCGCCGTAGTACTTCGCGCGGACCAGGTCCCGGAGGTTGACGATGCCGATGATGTTGTCGAGGTTGCCCTCGTACACCGGGACGCGTTCGTGGTCCGACTGGACGCACGTCTCGATGGCCTCGTCCACGGGGGCGTCCTTGGGGACGGCGGTCACGTCCAGACGCGGCGTCATCACCTCCTTGGCGATTGTCTTGTTGAACCGGAAGATGCGGTCGAGCATCTCCCGTTCCTCTTCCTCGATGACGCCCTCGCGTTCGCCCGTCTCGATGAGGTCCTGAATCTCGTCGCGCGTGATGTACGACGTCTCGATGGCCGACCGGCCGCCGGTCACCTTGTTGATGACGCGCGTCAGGTAGTCGAAGAAGACGACTAACGGGAGCAGCAGATACTCGGAGTACTTCAGCGGGCGACCGATGCGGAGCGCCCACGACTCCGTGTTCTCGACGGCGTACGACTTCGGCGCGCTCTCGCCGAACAGGAGGACGAGGGTGGTGATGCCGAACGTCGAGATGAGCACCGCCAGCCCGGGGTCGTAGTAGATACCGACCAGCGCCGTGGCGATGGAGGACATCGCGATGTTGACGATGTTGTTGCCGACGAGGATGGTGACGAGCAGTCGGTGGGGGTCGGATTTGAGCTCGCTCACCACCTCCGCGCCGGGCACGCCGCGTTCGACCATCGAGTCGACGCGATGTTTCGCCAGCGAGAACATCGCTATCTCCGACGAAGAGAAGAACGCCGACAGTCCGATGAGGACGGCGATGGCGACGACGCCGGCGAGGGTGATGTTGGTGTCGTTGATGGGAAGCGCCTGGAGCGCCCCGGTCACGAACGTGGTCACGTCACGCGCGGCGTCGACTGTCTGAGTGGTCACTGCTCCATCGGCGGTCCCGGGAGGGCGATTCTGAGCAGCGATAGATGGTACGAGCGACGACAAACCCATGTAAATACGTCCAATTGTCCGGCCCCGGAATTAAGAGTTACCCTACCGGGTCCGAACTGACTCGTGGTTTTTTCGCGTTTCGGCCGCTGGCGGCGGGCGATTCCGGGGGCGAAGCGCTTAGGGACGGCACGGACGTACCGGAGCGCATGGCGGGCGACAATCCGGCGATTACGCTGTATCGACTCCAGGCGTGCCCCTACTGCGAGCGCGTCGTTCGCGTCCTGCAGGAACTGGACCTCCCCTACGAGTCGCGGTTCGTCGAACCGATGCACTCGGACCGCGACGTCGTCAAGCGCATCTCGGGCAAGCGCACCGTCCCGGCCATCGTCGACGACGAGACGGGCGTCACGATGTCCGAGTCGGCCAACATCGTGGACTACCTGCAGCGCACCTACGGCGAGGGCGTCGACGAGGGAGGTGCGGCCTGATGGTCGACTTCGAAGTCGTCGACCTGCCGGCGTCGGACCACCCCGCGGTGGGCGACACCGCGCCGGACTTCACGCGCCCCCTCGTCGACGAGGAGTACTGGGAGGACGTGGCGCTCTCGGACCTCACCGACGAGGGGCCGGTGCTGCTCCTGTTCCACCCGATGGACGGTGCGTTCCCCGCGACGTACCTCTGGAACGCGGTCCGCGACCACGGCCTGCCAGAGCAGATTCAGGTCGTCGGCGTCTCCATCTCCTCGCCGTACGAGCACAAGACGCTCCTCGCGGAACGCGACGTGGACGCGCGCCTCTACTCGGACCCCGGTGCGGGCGTCGCCGAGGCGTACGACATCGAGAACCCCCTCGACGGGATGACCGGCGTCACCGAACACCGGCCGGCCGTCTTCCTCGTCGACGGCGACCGGACGGTGCAGTACGCGTGGGTCGCACAGGAGTGGCCCGAGTTCCCCGACTACGACGACGTCGCGGACGCCGTCGCCGAACACGCGTAGTCGCCCGCGCGCCCTCGCACCGGCCGTCGACAGGCGCGCGGAGTCGGCGCTTCGGCACCCTCTTAGGCTCGCACCACCATCCTCCGACGAGCGATGCCGGACCTCGACGAAGCCATCGACGCCGCCGCCGCGGCCATCCGCGCGGGCGAGACAGTCGTCTATCCGACCGAGACGGTCTACGGTCTCGGCGCCGACGCGACGGACGCCGACGCGGTCGAACGCGTGTTCGAACTGAAGGGTCGCCCCCGCGAGAAACCGCTCTCCGTCGGCGTGCCCGACGTGACCACCGCGCGGGAGTACGTCCGACTCACCGACCTCGAAGCACGGTTCGCGGCGCGGTTCCTCCCCGGCCCCGTCACCGTCGTCGTCGAACGCGGCCCCGACCTCCCGGACGTCCTCACCGCGGGCCGTGACCGCGTCGGCCTCCGCGTCCCCGACTACGAGGTGACGCTCGACTTCTACCGCCGCGCCGACCGGCCGGTGACCGCGACGAGTGCGAACCGGAGCGGTGCCCCGAGCGTGACGCACCCGGATCACCTGGACGCGACGCTCCGGGCGGCCGTCGGCGCCGTCCTCGACGCCGGCGAGGCGCCGGGCGGCGTCGAGAGTACGGTCGTGGACCCGGAACGGAACGTGATTCACCGCCGCGGCGCGATGGCCGACGCCATCGAGTCGTGGTTGACGGACCGCGTCGGCGCGGCACCGACTGTCGAAGACTGATCGCGCGCCCGCGTCGCGTCCGCGTCACAGTCCCAGCAGCGTCTTCAGCGACCGCGTCTTCGTCCCGCAGGACTCGCGGTACTCGCAGGCGGCGCACTTCGCGGAGTCGCGCACGCGCGGCGGGACGCCGTCCATCTGCCGGACGGTCCACAGCGTCCGCCGGTAGGCGCCCGCGTTCCGGGTCGTCAGCCGGACCGTCCGGACGACGCCGTGGGCGGGGTACTCGACCAGCGCGCGCGGAATCTCGCGTTCTCGCTCCCACGCCACCGCCTTGGCGACGGCGACGGCCCGGACGCGCTGCGGTTCCCACACGCCGCGGTCCGGCGGCGACCCCGGCGAGACCACCGTCGGCGTCGGCGGGTCCCCGGCCAGAATCTTGTGCGCGGTCCCGTGGCAGTCGCGGCCGCGCAGGAACACGTCGCGTCGCGAGGGGTCCGCCAACTCCGCCCAGTCGTCCCGCGCGGTGAGGCGTTCGAGGTTCGCGCGGTACGTCGTCGGCCCGACGGCGAGGGGGAGGCCGGCGAGTTCCTCGTCGGCGGCCGTCCGCAACTCGTCGTAGCGGAACGCCAGTTCGCGGACCGCTTCGACCTCCGGCGGCGGTTCGTGGTCGTCGCGTCGCTTCGCGTAGTGGAGTTGACGCGGACAGTACGCCGCCCGCCCGAGATGCGAGAAGGGAGTCGAGGGTCGTGACACGGGGGCGCTGGCCGCCGCTTCGCACTTGAACGTTCGCGGCGGTCGGTCACCGGTCGGGTGGCCCGTGGGCCGGTCGTCGGTCGAGGCTCGTCGGTTCGGCCTACAGGTCGAAGCCGGGTTCGTAGGCGAGCAGTTTCGTCATCGCGTCCTTGGTCGACCCCTCGCGGACGCCCAGTTCCTCGTCGGAGACGTTCGCCAGCCGTTCGACGACGTGACGCTTCTCGGGCACCTGCGAGGGGTGTTCGCGGACGAAGTGGACGAGGGCGACGTGCGCGTACTCCCACACCTCCTCGTCGTCGTCTTCGAGGCGTCCGGGAGCGTCGTCACCGTCCGGGGGAACTGCTGCGGTTCGGCCCCGAGCAGTTTCCCGGCGGTCATCGTACCGGCGAGTCTGACCGATGGGTCGTCGTCTCGCATCGCGGCCATCACCTGTCTGTCGGCCTGTGCGACGGCGTCGGGGAACGCCTCGCCGACTTCGCCGACGACGGCGAGTGCCGCCCGGCGCGTCGGGGCGTGCGGCGTCTCCAGTCGACGCATCGCGGCGTCGAGCCCCGCCTTCGCCACGCCGGGGCGCACCGCAGACAACTGGGCGAGCGCTCGGAGGCCGACGAACGCAAGACGGTCCCGGTCGGCGGACGCGAACGCCACCACGTCGTCCACCCACACCTCGAACTCGACGGGTCGCAGCAGTCCGAGGAGGTCGAGCGCCTCCTCGGCCGCCGTGCGCGCGTCCTCGTCGCACTCGCGGCTGATGGCCAACAGGTCCCCGATGGCGTCGCCCGCGGTAATCGGGTCCGTGAGCGCCGTCTCGACGACTCGGTCGACGAACTCCGTCGGTTCGACGGACTCCTCGTCTCGGCGACGATGCCGACGGGTTCCTCGGACGCGCCGGTTCCGGTCGCAGACTCCTCGGCTTGCTGCTGTTCGGACCGCTCCCCGCTCTGGTCGCCGACGGTTTCGAGTCCGGAGTCGTCCCCGGAGGGTGGTTCTCGTGACACGTGTGAGCCTCGGCTACTGTTGGCGTATCTACAACCCAAATAGTTATAGTTAATCCAGTAATTCCCGATTCTGAGAACCACGTGACCGCAGCGGCGCACGCGCGTCAGACGTTCGTCAGACGAATCGGGTCGTTCGGGCGTATCGTCCCTCGAACGAGTTACCGAGAGGGGAGCAGATTTACGTTCCGACTCCCTAGCGCTCGCCGTGGATTCTCCGTTCGAGATTCTCGGGGTCGAACCGGACGCGGACGACGCGGAGGTGGACCGCGCCTACAGGCGCCGGGTCATCGAAGTCCACCCCGACCAGGGCGGGTCGGCCGCCGAGTTCAACCGCGTTCGGACGGCGTACGAGCAGATAAAAGCGGGCTACTCGCCCGAGTCCACCAACGGCGAAGTCGCAGCGAACGCGCCGGAGTCGACGCGCGTCGCCGAGGACGCCGACTCGAACCCGAGGCGGACGAAGAGGACGAGGAGGAGGGGTCGCGGGTCGAGTATCTGAACTACGAAGTGCTGGACGACCACGGCTGGGACCTCGGCGACGAAGACCTGTTCGAGAAGGCCGCCGAGGCCGACCTCGCACACGAGGACTTCGGCGTGTTCCTCGCGCACCCGAACGAGACGCTCCTCGAAGCCGCCGAGAACCGCGGCTTCGCGTGGCCATACGCCTGTCGCGGCGGGGCGTGCGCCAACTGCGCCGTCGCCGTCGTCGAGGGCGAGATGGACACGCCCGGTGACCACATCCTCCCCTCGACGATGCTCGACCAGGACATCCGCCTGTCCTGCATGGGCGGTCCCGTCTCGGACGACATCAAGGTCATCTTCAACGTCAAGCACCTGCCCGGACTCGACGAACTCCGCCTGCCGCCGTACCCGTTCGAGCAGGCGCACATGAACGACTGAGACCGGTCGACGCCGCAGTCATTCTTTTCGACTCGTCGGGAAGCGGCAGCGCCGCCGCTCTCGGGTCGTGGCGTCGAAAGAAAGGTGAAGTTCGAAGGGCCGGCGTGAGCCGGTGGTTCAGACGTTAGTCGCGGCGGACGGCGAGGAGCGCGGCGGCGAGGAGTGCCGTCACGGCGACGACGACACCGAAGCCGGGCGTGCCGGTTTCGGTGCCCGTGTCGGTACCGGGCGCGTTCGGTGTCCGTACCGGGCGCTCGGTTTCGGTGTCCGTCATCTCCGTCTCAGTCATCTCCGTCTCCGTCATCTCCGTCTCCGTCATGTTCGTCTCCGTCTCGACGCTCTCCACGACGTTCCCGTCGAACGTCTCGGAGTCAGCAGCGCCGCCACGGACTGTCAGCTCGAACGTGTCGCCGACTTCCTGCTCGCTGAAGTCGAATGTACTGGAGAACGGTCTGGTTCTCCGTGACGTAGACGGTCGC